>JBOHFY010000083.1:0-7257 GCA_050699895.1 Pseudonocardiaceae bacterium | reverse complement strand
GTGCCGGACCAGATTGGTGACAAAGCGACAAGAATGACGACACCGACCGTCCTATACGGCGCATTGCGGGCGATGGCAATCGCCCGCAATGCGACCATAGTCGGACTCAGCCTGCTCGGCTGGGGTCTGTGGTGGCGCTACGGGCCGCTGTGGGCGCTGCTGGGAACGGCCGTCAATGGGCCTTTCCTCGTCAGCAAAATCGCGCTATCGCGCCGTTTACCCCACCGTAGTCTTCAGAACTGTGGCCAGCGGAACCGTGACCCCGAGAACCCTATCTCAGTAGATTCTACACAGATGCGTCGACGAGACCTCTCCACAGTCATGATTGCCGACATAGTTCTGGTGTTGCTCCCGCTGGCCGCCCGGAGAACGTAACGTGTCACACTTTCCGACCAAGCCCACAATACGCCGGGAAACATTCTGGATCCACGGTTACTCTCCCGCCCAGCTCCGGGCTCCATAGCGGAACTGGAACAATACCCGGATCCACGAGGTCCAGCCTGTCGAAGAATCTCGCGACCTGCGTAAGGTTACGGAAGGTCAGCGATGGAACGGGGATGTGGTAGAAGTCCTCAAATACCTTCAGGCCAGTCACGAGGGCCTCATCATGACCACTATGCGCGACAGACAGGTAACTACCGGGACATAGCGCGTCCAGGTAAGCCGCCATAAAGTCGAGCGGACTGTCGGTGTCGGGAATATGGTGCAACACATCGGTCGCGAGCACGGCGACCGGCGCATCGAAGTCAAGCAGTCCACATCGCCTGATGGCATCGAACACCTGCTCAGGCTGGCGCAAGTCGGCGCGCACAATAGCGGCATCGTGGTTACCAGCCAACAAGTTGTGACTCTCCGCCACAACCCATGGGTCTACATCCACGTACATCACGCGACAACCAGGACTGAGATCCTGCGCCACCTCATGCACGTTGCCCGCGGTAGGCAGACCTGACCCAAGATCCAAGAACTGCCGCACCCCCGCCTCCGCCAGATACCGCACCACACGAACCAGGAACGCCCGATAGACGCGCACCACGTGCGCCAGATGCGGCGCTCCCAGCAAGATGTGCTCAGCGATCTCGCGATCGGCCGCATTGTGGTGCGACCCATCCAACCAACAGTCACGGATTCCCGCGGTGGTCCACGGTCCCGAACCATTTTCCATCAGAATTCCGACTGGCCGCGACACTTTCGTTCACCAATCCCTTCGCGAGTGGGCAATACCCCCGCGTAGCGACACAGGCACTGCCAAAGATGACATAACGCCAGATGAACTGTACGTCGCCGCACCTTCGCGCTCGCCGGAGACGGCGAATCTACACCCGAACCCGCTCCAGCCAGAATCCAACCCATGGTTGACAGGTACATTACAATCGGTGCTTCGGTGACCAGCGCTTACCGAACTGTGATCAGATGCTCATCCCGCGGCACCAGCTCGCCGATCACGGGTGCGCCGGGCACCTCACCGGCCACCAACAGACCACCAGAGGTCTGGGCGTCGGCCAGCAGCAGCAACTCATCCTCATCGACTGGCGCCGACGCCGCGACGTGCGGGCGCACCCAGTCCAGGTTGCGCCGGGTACCGCCGCTGACGTAGCCCTGCGCCAGCGCCTGCCGAGCACCGTCCAGGTAGGGGATCGCGGCGGCGTCCAGCACCGCCGAGACTCCGCTAGCGCGGGCCAGCTTCAGGAGATGCCCGAGCAGGCCGAAACCAGTGACATCGGTGGCGCACCGAGCACCGGCGGCCACGGCGGCCACGGCGGCGGCGGAGTTGAGCGTCGTCATCGTCTCCACGGCATGCGGGAACACCTCGCCAGTGGCCTTGTGCTTGCTGTTGAGCACCCCGACGCCGAGCGGTTTGGTCAACGACAGCGGCATTCCCGCCACGCCCGCGTTGTTACGCAGGACCTGCCGCGGATCGACGACGCCAGTGACGGCCAGACCGTACTGGGGTTGCGGGTCATCCACACTATGCCCGCCGGCCAGGTGGCAGCCGGCGCCGCCGCACACGTCGCGGCCGCCCCGCAGCACCTCGGCGGCGAGCTCAAGCGGCAGCACCGCACGCGGCCAACCGAGCAGGTTCACCGCGACCACCGGGCGCCCGCCCATGGCATACACGTCGGACAGCGCGTTGACGGCCGCGATCCGGCCCCAGTCGTAGGGGTCGTCGACCACCGGAGCGAAGAAATCCGCAGTGGCGATCACGGCCAGGCCATGCTGGATCCGCACCACCGCCGCGTCGTCGCCGTCATCCAGGCCGACGATTAGCTCACCGGCCGGGTTGGTCACCGCGGCGCCGACCAACCCGGCCAGCACCGACTCCAGTTCACCGGGAGGGATCTTGCAGGCGCAGCCACCCCCCTGCGCGTACCGGGTGAGCCGGATCGTGGTGGCTGTCATAGTGGTAGTCCTGGGGGTTGGTCTCGTCGGTGCCGTTGAAGACCCGCATCTGGCGTACCACGATGGTAGTCACCGCCCCGACCACGAGATTGCCGATGAGGGCGATGAATCCGACGTAGATCTGCGTCGGTGAGCCGGCGAAGGGATGCCAGCCGAGGATCGACAGCTCCTTCAGCGCCAGTGCCGACCCACCGAAGTGCCGCTGGCCGCTGGCCGGGTTGGGGATACCGGAGAGCAGCACCAGACCCCATCCCATCCCCACCACCCAGCCCGCGGCCAAGCCCCAGATGTGGAACCAGCGGGTGTAGAGCGCGATCGCCACCATCGGCAGCGTCTGCAGAATGATCACGCCACCGATCAGTTGCAGATCGATGGAGTATTGTGGGTCGATCAACACAATCAGGGCCACCGCGCCGAATTTCACCACCAGCGAGGCGATCTTGGCCTGCCTGGTCTCCTGCTGGGGGGTGGCGTCGCGATGCAGATACGCCTTGTAGATGTTCCGGGTCCACAAATTCGCCGCCGCGATCGACATGATCGCCGCCGGCACCAGCGCGCCGATCCCGATAGCGGCGAACGCGACCCCGGCGAACCAGGCGGGGAACTGCCCCTCGAACAACATCGGGATCACCGTGTTGGAGTCCGGCCGGCCGGTGGCCGCATTCATGATCGGCGTCGTGCCCGCCGCGATCGCGGCATAGCCCAGCAGCGCGAGCAATCCCAATACCAGGGAATACGCCGGCAGCGCCACCATGTTCCGGTTGATCACGTCACGGCTCCGGGCGGCCAGGGCACCGGTCACCGCATGCGGGTAGAGGAACAACGCGAGCGCTGAGCCCAGCGCCAGCGTGACGTACTGCACCTGGTTGTTGGCACTGAGCAAGATTCCACCGCTCCGCGAGGGCAGGAGGCCGCCGCCGTGTGAGGGCGGCGCGGTGAACTTCGCGTGCGCGGCGTCGAAGATCGAGCCCCACCCGCCGAGCTTCACCGGCAGGATGATCACAGCGGCGATGATCACCAAGTAGATCAGGCCGTCTTTGACGAAGGCGATCAGCGCTGGGGCCCGCAGGCCGGACTGGTAGGTGTAAGCCGCGAGGATCACGAACGCGAGAAACAGCGGGGCGTGCCCGGCCAGTCCGGCCGCGTTGAGGCCCATGGTGCGCAGCACCGCCTCCAGGCCGGCCAGCTGCAGAGCGATGTAGGGCATCGTCGCGACGATTCCGGTGACCGCCACCAGCAGCGCCAGCAAGGCCGATCCGTACCGGCCCTGGACGAAGTCCGCCGGGGTCACATAACCGCGTACCCGCGACACCGACCACAACCGGACCAGCGGCAGGAACACCAGCGGGTAGACGAGCGCGGTGTAGGGCAGCGCGAAGAACCCCATCGCCCCGGCACCCCACATCAGCGCGGGCACCGCGACGAAGGTGTAGGCGGTGTAAAGGTCGCCACCGATGAGGAACCAGGTCACCCACGAGCCGAACTTGCGACCACCAAGCCCCCACTCATCAAGCTGATCGAGACTGCCGCCCGAGGACCGTTGCCACCGGGCGGCGTAAAAACCCACCCCACTCACCACAGCGAACAGCACCGCGAAGACGACCAGCTCGGTCCAGCGCACGGGCATCCCGACATTATGCGGGAAAATCACCGGGAGAAAAGGCGGTGGGTGAGGGCGTCTAGCTCGTCGTGCAGGGAGGCGGGGAGGGCGTCACCAATCGTGGCGAACCACCGCTCGATGCGGGGGATCTCCGCCCGCCACTCCTCGACGTCTACCGCGAGCGCGGCGTTGACGTCCTCGGCCGGGATATCCAGCCCGGACAGATCGAGCTGATCCGGGGTGGGCACCCGGCCGATCGCGGTATCGGCCGCGGCGGCCCGGCCCTCGACCCGTTCGATGATCCATTTGAGCACGCGGCTGTTCTCCCCGAAACCCGGCCACAGGTAGCGCTGGTCGGCACCGCGCCGGAACCAGTTCACATAGAAGATCTTCGGTAGCTTGCTGGCATCGGCCTGCTTGCCGACGCCCAGCCAGTGGTGGATGTAGTCACCGGCGTGGTAACCGATGAACGGCAGCATGGCCATCGGGTCGCGGCGCACCTCGCCGAGCCCGCCGGCCGCCGCCGCGGTCTTCTCGCTGGACAGCGTGGCGCCTAGGAACACCCCGTGCTGCCAGTCGAAGGCCTCGTTGACCAGCGGGATGGTGCTGGCCCGGCGACCGCCGAACAGGATCGCTGAGATCGGCACGCCGCCTGGGTCGTCCCACTCGTCGGCGAGCACCGGGCACTGCGCCATCGGTGTGCAGTACCGGGAGTTCGGGTGCGCGCAGCGCTGCCCGGCGGCGCCGTCGGCCGGCGTCCAGTCCTGTTTGGTCCACGACGTAGCGTGCGCCGGCGTCGCCTCCAGGCCCTCCCACCAGATGTCGCCGTCGTCGGTGAGCGCGACGTTGGTGAAGATGGAGTTGCCGTAACGCAGGGTGCGCATGGCGTTGGGGTTGGTCTTCCAGCTGGTACCGGGAGCCACGCCGAAGAACCCGTTCTCGGGGTTCACCGCGTACAGCCGGCCGTCGGAACCGAAGCGCAGCCAGGCGATGTCGTCGCCCAGCGTCTCGGCCGTCCAGCCGGGAATGGTCGGCTCGAGCATGGCCAGGTTGGTCTTGCCGCACGCCGACGGGAACGCGGCCGCCACGTAATGGGTCACGCGCTCCGGGCTGGTCAGCTTGAGGATCAGCATGTGCTCGGCGAGCCCGCCCTCGTCGCGGGCCAGCACCGAGGCGATCCGCAGCGCGTAGCACTTCTTGCCCAGCAGCGCGTTGCCGCCGTAGCCGGAGCCGTAACTCCAGATCAGCCGCTCCTCGGGGACGTGGCTGATGTACTTGGTGTCGTTGCACGGCCAGGGCATGTCAGCCTGGCCGGGTTCCAGCGGGTAGCCCACCGAGTGCAGGCAGGGCACGAAGTCGGCCTCGCCGCCCTCGGGTGGAGTGAACATGCGCAGCGCCGCCGCACCCATCCTGGTCATGATTTTCATGGAGCACACGACGTAGGGAGAGTCGGTAATCTCCACGCCCAGTTTGGGTTTCGGGTCTCCCAGCGGTCCCATGCAGAAGGGCACCACGTACATCGTCCGACCGCGCATGCACCCCCGGTACAACTCGGTCATGATCGATTTCATCCGGTCCGGGTGCATCCAGTTGTTGGTGGGTCCGCAGTCCTGCTCGGCTTGAGAGCAGATGAAGGTACGCTCCTCCACCCGGGCCACATCTGAGGGGTCCGAGGCGGCCCAGAATGAGTTCGGTTTGCGGTCCAGCCGGGTGAACGTGCCGGTGTCGACCAGCTGCGCAGTGAGCCGGTCCCACTCCCGCTCGGATCCGTCGCACCACTCGATGCGGTCAGGCTGGGTGAGTTCCGCGGTGTCACGCACCCAGGTGCGCAGCCGGAAGTGGCTGGTCGGGGCATCATCGAGACCCGGAATAGCCACCGCTCGTCTCCCTCGTGAGAGAGCCAGAGTAGCTCTGGAGACTACCCAGTGCGGCGGCTTATCACTGAGAAATACCTCACAGCGCCAGGTAGCTAGCTGGCCTGGCTCACTGAGGACATGTTGAAGTCGGGGATCCGCAGGGGGGGCATCGCGGTGCGGGAGGACCAGCCCTTCATGTCCCGACCCAGCGCGCTCTGGGTCGCGCCGGCTTCGCTGGCGCGCCGAATCAGGTCGATCGGGCTCTCGTTGAACCGGAAGTTGTTCACCTGACCGACCACCTCGCCACCGTCGATGAGGTATACCCCGTCCCTGGTCAGCCCGGTGAGCAGTAACGACACCGGATCAACCTCACGGATGTACCACAGGCAGGTGAGCAGCAACCCCCGGTCGGTACGCCCCACCAGGTCGTCAATCGAAGCCGAGGAGCCTCCGGACAACACCAGGTTCGCCGGCGGTGGGGTGAACCGCCCACCCAGCTCCGCCGCGGCCGCCCGGGGGTAGGCCAGCGCGTTCACCGTGCCCTCGCGCAGCCAGTCCACCCGAGGAATCGGGGCGCCGTTGTCGAAGACACTCACTGAGTCGCCCGAGGCGGCGGTGGTCAGAAAGGGAGTGGTCCGCAGGCCCGGCGCGGCCGGATCGCTGAACAGCGTGAGCGGAAGGTCGGTGAGCCGTTCACCCATCCGAGTGTCGCTCGGCGCCCCGCCGCCGGCTGAGCCGGCAATCCGGCCGCCGGGTGCGGCGAAAGCTGACCACCCTTCGTGCGCCGACCGGCCGTCCATCGACCAGACCAGGTAGAGCATCAGATCGGCGACCGCGCAGGGCGGCAGGATGGTCTCGTATCGACCCGCTGGCAGCTCCAGCCGCCGCCCTGACCAGCTCAGCCGGCGCCGCACCTCGGCGGCGAGCGCGGTGAGGTCCACATCGGTGAAATCAGCCGTGTAGGCCCCGGCCCAGGCGCTGCGGGTGAGGTCATCGGCGATCTTGCCATTGAGCTCCACCGTGCCGGTGGGCTGCGCCCAGCGGCGGCGCAGCCCGGTCGAGGACGCCAGCCAGGTGGTCTGCACACGGTGCTCGGCGAAGCCATACAGCAACTCGCTGTCCCCGGCCGAGCCGCGGAAAGCCCCGGCCAGCTCGTCTGTCAATCGGGCGAACACGTCGATCTCGGTGGCCACCGCCGGTGTGGCGAAATCGTCGTCCGCGGTGCCCTCCAGCAGCGGCGCGGCGTCCCGGGCCGGGCCGGACTGCCGGGCCGCTTCCTCGCTGGCCGCCACCACGGCACGCACCTCGTCGAGGTCGACACCGTTGCCGCTGACCACGCCAATGGCGGCCCCGTCGCCTCCCTCCAGCACCGAGATCACCGAGAAGGAGCGGGTCGTGGTG
>JBOHFY010000082.1:0-4995 GCA_050699895.1 Pseudonocardiaceae bacterium | reverse complement strand
CCCGGGCACCGTCGCCCCGTCGCCGGGGTGCACCAGCCACCCGTCCAGGATCCCATCCGCGCGCCGTGTTCCGTAGTGCGCGGCGACCGCGCAGGCGTGGCGGTCCACCCCGATAGCGGTCAGGCAGGCGTCGGCCATCCCGCGCACCGCTGCGCCCCCGATGATCGGTGACAGCCCGATCACCCGGGCGGGCGTGGCGCGCAGTGCCTGCCGGATCCCCGGCACCGCCAATACGGCGCCGATCGACACCACCGGATTGGACGGCGCGAGCAGCACGGCGTCCGCGCTGGCGATCGCCTCGAGCACCCCGGCGGCCGGCTCGGCGTCATCGGCGCCGACCGGCACGAATTCGCTGGCCGGCAGCGCCGCGCGGTGGCGGATCCACCACTCCTGGAAGTGCATCGCGCGGCGGCCCTGTGTTTCTCGGGGGTCGGTGAGCACGACGTGGGTCTCGCAGCGATCGTCAGTGGCCGGCAACAGCAGCACCCCGGGTCGCCACCGGTCGCACAGCGCCGCGGTGACCGCGGACAGCGGGTAGCCGGCCCGCAGCATCCGGGTGCGGACCAGGTGCGTGGCCAGGTCCCGGTCGCCCAGCCCGAACCAGTCCGGGTCGGCGCCGTAGCCCGCCAGTTCCGCGCTGACCACCCAGGTCTCACCGGTACGCCCCCAGCCGCGCTCGGTGTCGATCCCGCCGCCGAGGGTGTACATGCAGGTGTCCAGATCCGGGCAGATCCGCAGCCCGTGCAACCAGATGTCGTCGCCGGTGTTGACCACGGCGGTAATCTCATGCCCGCTGGGGGTTGAGTCGCCCGCGCCGACGGCGGGCAGGCCCAGCGCGGCCTTCACCCCGAGCAGGAACCGGGCGCCACCCATGCCGCCGACCAGCACCACGATTTTCACGGCCGTCAGTCCTCGGCCGGGGGCTGGCCGTCGAACGTGGTCTGCACCTGTTCGAAGGTCTTGAAGCGCTCAGCGTCCGTGTAGGAACGGTAGGAGGCCCGGTCGGCGGGGGTAAGCGCGACGTCGTCAGCGAAGGGAGCGAGCAGGTTGCGGGGCCATAGCCGGCGCGCTCGCACCGCGTTGATCTCCGCGCAGAACACCACGATGACCGCCTGTACGTACAACCAGGCCAGCAACCCCAGAACCAGCCCGAACACGCCATAGACTTGCGAGGCGCCGGTGAGCTCGCGACTGACGAACAACGCGCCCACAGTCTGCAGCACCTGAACCGCGACCCCGGCGGTGACCGCACCGGGCATGAGGTCAGCCAGCGGAACATCTCGGGCGGTCAGCACGCGAAACCCGACCAGGAACGCGCCCACGTTAACAATCATTGAGGCGGCCATCGCGGCAAGGGGTACCCCGGCGCCCAAGCCGTAGCTAGCCGCCACTGGGCCGGCGGCGGCCAGCGCGGTGGTGATCAGAACGACCGCCGCGATCAGGACGAACAACACCAGGCCGCGCAGCCGCGACACCACCGCGTCGGGGCGGGCATAGCGGGGCACGGCCCAGACTCGGTTCAACGCCGTCTGGATGGCCACCGAGACGCCCAGGCCTCCGTAGACCGCGCCAAGGATGCCCAGGACCACACCCACGCCGCTACCGTGGATCGAGCTGACGTTCTGCTGCAGTTGCGGCCCGACGATCGGGAATTGTTTCAGCGCCGAGCCGAGCAGGGCCTGCTGTAGGGCGGGGTCCCGCTGCAGCGTGTAGCCCAGCGCACTGACCAGCAAAAGCAGTCCGGGAAATAGCGAAACGAAACCGTAGTAGGTGATCAGGACGGCGAGGTAGCCACCCTGATCGTCGATGAACTTGTAGACCACCGCCAACGGGAACCCCAACCAGGTATGACGCCGCTGGAAGCTGTCCAGTCTGGCCGTGACACTCATCCCCACATCCTCACCGCCAGAACAAGAACTCCTGGAAGCCGGTGATCGCTGCCTCCCGGTCGCCGCCGAGGGCGTCGAAGACCGCGAAGCTGGCACCGAACAACGCATTTCCCACCGCGGGCACGCCGATGATCAGCACGAAGAGCAGCAAGGGAGCGTACCAGCCGAGGCTACCGGCGAACCGGCGAGCCGGCGCGGGCAGGTAGGGCTCCAGGACGCCGAACCCGTCCAATCCCGGCACTGGCAGGATGTTGAGCACGAACGCGAGTACCTGTACCAGCGCCAGGCAGGACAGGCCAGCGGCGAGCCCTTCGGGGAGCCCGCTGGTAGCGACCGCAGCGGTGAGCGCGGCCCCCAGGGCCAGGTTGGTCAGCGGACCGGCCAGTGACACCGCCGAGGCGACCGCTGGCGAGCGCAGCGCGGCGCGGTTGATCCACACCGCGCCGCCCGGTAGGGGGATTCCCCCCAGGGCCAGCAGCGCCAGCGGCAGCAGCAGCGACAGCACCGGGTCGGTGTAGCGCCTGATGTCGAGAGTGAGGTACCCCTTGGCGCGCACCGAACGGTCGCCGCCCCGGTAGGCGGTCAGGGCGTGCCCGAACTCGTGCAGGCACAGCGCGACTGTCCATCCGCCCAGGACCAGCAGCACGATACCGGCGGTGCGGGCCGCGCCGGTGCTCAGCGCGGCGAGTGCGCCGCCAGCCACGGTGCCCGCGACCAGCAGCAGGAACAGTGGGCTGGGAGCCAGGCCAGTGGCACGCACCGGTGCAGCGTGTCACAGCGGAGCCGGGGGACCGGGGGCCGGGGGAAGCGTCGGCTACGCGGCGTGTCAATCACGACACGCTGGGTGGGAGGTGTGGGTGGGCCTGAGGACTTGCGTTTGTGATGACAGGGGTGTAATCACAGGCTTGTTATTCTCCGGTCCACAGTCCGGGGAGGCGGCGAGCTGGGGAGGAACTCTATGGCGAGGAGGGCGGACCGCCATGGATGAGGTGGACATCAGCTGGCCCGTGGATGGACGGGGCGAGGATCCGGGCAACTGGGGTCTCTCCGGCGCGCTTGACCAGCAGGAGTGGCAAGAGCGGGCGCTGTGCGCCCAGACCGATCCGGAAGCGTTCTTCCCGGAGAAGGGTGGGTCGACCAGGGAAGCGAAGCGGATTTGCGCGGGTTGTGAGGTCCGCGCCGAGTGTCTTGAGTACGCCTTGACGTTCGACGAGCGGTTTGGCATTTGGGGTGGGCTCTCCGAGCGGGAGCGCCGTCGGCTCAAACGCGACGCGGTCTGAGGTGGGCCGCTCCCCGGAGGCCGCGCCGGCCGCCCGGGAACGTTACCGTGTGTCCCCAGCGATGCCGGATGGCCAGACCAACGGCGATAACCAGGCTCACACGGGGACGACAGGAAGGAGTCAGCGTGTCGCGTACCAGTGGGACACCGGTCGGTGACGACAATGCCCGCCCCTGCGCTGGTGTGCCCGGCTCCAGCTCTGTCGCGGTTGAGGCCAGCGCGCACGCTAGGCCTCGTCCCTCCCCAGTGCCTCAGCATTCGGACCCCACGAAGCCGCGCAACGCGATCGACGGTCGTGACTCGGGCCTGCTGATGCTGGACGATGTCGGAGTCGGCACTCGCGTCCGGCAGTTCTTGCTTTCGCCGCCCGTCGTGCTGACCGCCGCGATGACCATCCTCGCCGTGTTGCTGAACCGCCATCGGCTGGCGCTGGACTTGGCCGGTGGCCGGCTACTCCCGGTGGAGAGCCTAGGCCAGACCTGGTCGTCCTACCTGTCTTCCTGGCACCCGGTCGGTGGCGGGAGTGCGGCACCCGCGCCGGCTGCGCTGGCCGTACTCGGCACGCTCGGCCTGCCGGTGGGCTCGCCCGCTGTCGCGGTGTCGCTGCTGCTGCTGGCGGCGCTGCCGCTGGCTGCCCTGTCCGCCTACCGGGCCAGCCGCGACCTGCCGGTCAGTCGCGAGCGCCGCGCGCTGGCCGCCGCGGGCTACGCGTTGCTCCCGCCGGCCATCGCTGGGCTGGCGCAGGGCCGTCTGGACGTCGTGGTGGCCTACCTGTTGTTGCCCCTGGTGCTGGCGGGTGTCGCCGCGGTGTTGCGCGGTGGGGCGGTCCGGGGATCCACGGTCCGGGGATCCGCCGGCTGGCTGTCCACCGCGGCCACCACCGCGCTCGGGATTGCCGTCCTGGGCGCGTTTGCCCCCCTGGTGCACCTGATGGTGCTCGCTGTGGTCCTGATCGGCTTTGTGGTCGTTCCGGCCCCACGGGTGACGACGCCGCGCCGCGCGGTGGGGCTATTCGCTGTCGTGCTCCTGCCGCTCGGGCTGCTCGTGCCGTGGCCGGCGGTGGTGATGCAACGCCCCGCCGTGCTGTTGCACGGGGTGGGCGCGGTGGTGCCCGAGCACGTCCCCGGCTGGCTGCGGCTGCTCTGTCTGGATCCCGGCGGTGCGGGTGCGCCACCGTGGGTGGGCGTGGTCGTGGTGGCGGCGGCAGTGATCGCGCTCGTCCTCCGGCCGTCCCGGGCGATGCTGCCGGGTCTAGGGCTGGCGCTGCTGGGTGCCGGCGCGGTGGTGCTGCTGACTCGGCTGCCGATGCGACCGCTGGCCGGCGGTGACCCACGGCCGGGCTTCACCGGCAGTGCCCTGCTGTTCGCTGGCTGCGGCTTGCTCTGGATCGTGTTGCTGGCCGGCCGTACCGCGGCATCGACTCGGCTGTGCATCCCGGACCGGTTGCGTCGGGCGCCGTGGGGTAGGGCGTTGTCGGTGACGCCGTGGGTCGGGGTGGCGACGCTGTCGGTTGCGGTCGCCCTGCTCGGCTCCAGCGGCCCTCTCACCGCCGGCCCGCCAGCGGGTTTGCCGGTGCTGGCTCCCTCGCTGGCCGCGGAGCTGGCTCGAGCTGACACCTCTGTTCTGGTGATCGGTGCCCCCGGCGAGCCGGTACGGCTGACCAGGTCGAGAACCGCGCGCTTTGGTGACGATGACATCGCTCCGCTGCGCGCCACCGGGTCCCGGCTGGAACGGGTGGCCGCCGCGCTGCGGGCCGGGAAGCCGGGTGAGACCTCCGCCGCGATCGCTGACGTGGCCGCCACCGGCGTGCAGTTCGTGGTACTGCCC
>JBOHFY010000081.1:0-16975 GCA_050699895.1 Pseudonocardiaceae bacterium | reverse complement strand
GAACCCCACCACCTGCCCCGGCACCACCAAGTTCGGCACCCACCCATGGAGATAGATCCGGTCAAAACACTCCAGATCCAACCCAGCATGCCCATCCAGGATCTCGTTCACACCCACCACACGAGTCACCATGACCCACCCCCAGGCAGCGGCCAGCACAACCCCACCAGCCTGCCCTCACCCCACAGCCACGTCACCCACCAACCCAGCCACCCACCTCAGCGGTCCGAGGCACAGCCTCATTAGGTCACTGATAGTGCGCCAGCGTAGTGGAGATGAGCTCGGCGGACTCCGCCGGGGACAACGCCAGCGAACTGAGCACGGCGAAGCGCATGATGCACCGCTGCACGTGGTCCTGCTCCTCCAGGTAGATCGAGCCCGCTGGCCCCTCCACGTAGCCCACGTCGTGTGCCAGGTCGGGCAGGGTGACGATGGTGAACGCGCCTTCCATGCCGGGATGCGCACCGGCCGCGAACGGCAGCATCTGGATGGAAATGTTGGCCCGACCGCTCAGTTCCAGCAGGTGTTCACGCTGGCCGCGCATCACCCGGCTGCCGCCCACCGGGCAGTGCAGCACCGCCTCGCTGAAGATCACTTCATAAGTGAGCGGGTCGGTGCCGGTGAGCACGTGCTGGCGAATCATCCGGGCGGCGATCCGGTTCTCCAGTACCTCGATCGGTGTGGTGGGCGTGATGGTCGTCATGAGCGCTCGGGCGTAGTCGGAGGTCTGCAGCAGACCGGGCACCAGGGCCAGCCCGAACTCGCGCATCATGGTGGCCGCCTGCTCCAGCCCGACCATGGTCTGGTAGGGCTTGGGCAGCGCGCTGGACTGCCACCAGCCCTTCTGCCGGGCCTCGCGGGCTATCCGCACCAGAACGGCCGTCTCGGCGGCGGGCACCTCGTAGACCGCCGCCAGGTGCTCGACCTCGGCGGGCTGCGGGGCGTAGGACCGGGTCTCGACGCGCTGCAGCTTCGAGCGTGACCACTGCGGCGAATGCGGCTTGAGCCGCGCGGCGGCCTCCTCGAGGGTCAACTGCGCGCGTTCCCGGTGACCCCGCAGCGACTCGGCCAACTGCCACAGCCGCAGCGTCGGGCTGACCCCGCGATCCATCACGACCTCCTGCGGCTCCGGTGACCGTGCCCACCAGCGGGCACGCTGAACTACCCTTCCGAGGGATAAATCGGGAAACCCGTTGATTTTTTATGTTTCCCAGTTAATGGTGGTGCAACCCAATCATAGGGTGTCCGTCGGGGCGTACCACGCGACGCACCGGGTGCGCCCCCGGACGCTGAGCGAGATCCCACGAACCCGGGAGGGCAACCATGACGAGCCACGAGGGCAGCGATGACAGGGCGAGGGACGTCGAGCCCTTGCCGGATGAGGAACCGATCAGCGAGGAAGAGTTCGCCGAGGAGGTGCGCGCGCTCGTCAATGAGGACGCGCTGCGGGTGTTCGCGCTGGTCGAGGAGTACGGCGAGCGGGATAACGCCGGGGGGATAGCTTTCGACAACCACGTCGAGGTCATCCACGCGAGCGGCGGGCTGCGGGTGACTTTTCACTCGGCCGAACACGCCCAGCGGAATTACTCCCGGCGCCGGAAGATCCGCCTGGTGTGGGCCAACCCCGTCCCGCCCCGCCGTCCCGAACCGGTGAGCTGACCCACCCGGCACCACCCCGCGGTCAGCCTGGGGCCGCTACGCGGCGTCGGTGTGGACACGCAGAACGTCCAGCACGTCGGCTCGGGATAGGCCGTACTCCTCGGTCAGCTCGGTGAAGACTCGTTGGTCGTTGCGCACGATGACGAGTTCGCGAGCGCTCCGCGCCTCGGGAGTGTCGCCGTGATCCTCGGCGTAGTCGTAGAGGATTTCGGCGCCATCGGTGAAGAGTTTGCGTGACGCGAGGACATGCTCGATACCGAGCTCGTCACGGAGGCGGTCCAGCGCCGGGCGGATACGCCGCAGCGGCACGCCCGCACGTCGAATAGCGCTGAGAGCGTAAGCCTCGGCGAAGCCTATGATAGGGGATTGAAACGCCGCTCTCAGCCGGGACCGTACTTCGCGTTCGACGACGAGGGCATCACCGACCGGATCGAGGACTCGCGGCGCCCGTCGTCGTATTTCGTGCCGGTGCCCCAGCCTCGGGTCACGCCGACCACCCGGCGGCTCCCTGGAGCACTGGGCTGAACCGGAGCGGGAGAACCGGGTGCTGTGCCGAGTTCCGGCCCGACACCCTGCTGGCCACGTCCGGCGCCTGCGTACCGCCAGCCGTGACAGGTTCATGCCAACCAGGCTTCCCGGCGCGCCTAGGGCTCCCACCCTCAGTCGGCCTGGCGCATGGGGGTTGGACACTGGTGGCCAGGGGTACTCCGGTGGCATGGCTGTATTGAATGTGCTGATCGATCGTGACTCGAAGCAGGTCTGGAGCGTCCTCAGTGACGGCTGGTCGTATTCGGAGTGGGTGGTGGGTACGCAGCGCATTCTTCATGTGGATGCTGACTGGCCAGCGTCTGGTTCGCGGCTCCAGTACGCCGTGGGTGTCAGCCGGTGGACGGTCGAGGATGTCACCACGGTTCGGCTGGTGGACCCGGAGCGTCGGCTGGAGCTGGAGGCGAATGCCGGCCGGCTGGGAAGCGCCCGGGTGTCGATCGAGCTGCTGCCGTGGGGGGAGAACCACACACTGGTGATCCTCGATGAGCACCCGCTGTCTGGTCCGGGGGCGCGGTTGCATTCGGCGGTGGTGGAAGTCCTGTTGCGTTTCCGCAACCAGCGAATGGTTCGCGCGCTGGCCCGGGTAGTCCGGGACCGGCATCCACGCTGATCCGATCCGTTCAGGCGCTCAGGGGCCGATGGCGAGCCGGACGCCAGCAGCGGCGAAGCGCTGCGCGTGGGTCCGGGCACCGCGCAGCGCGGCGCGGGCGGCGTTGGCGCCGCAGGCGCCGTGCACGGCCCCGCCGGGATGCGCGGACGACGATGCCAGATACAGCCCAGCGATCGGGGTCTCCGGTCGCCCCAGTCCCGGAGTGGGCCGGAATACCAGCTGCTGGTGCACCGCGGTGGTACCGCCGTTGAGCGCGCCTCCGACGAGATTGGCATTGCTGGCCTGGAACTGCCACGGCGCGGTGATCCGGCGCGCGATCACCAGCTCCCGCCACCCGGGGGCGAAACGTTCGATCTGCGCCTCCAGGCGGTCGGCGAAAATCTCCCGCTCGCGTTCGTCCCAGCAACCAGTGAGATCCCCGCCGGCATCACCGCGCACCTGACGTGGCAGGTGGGTATAGGCCCACAGCGACTCGGTGCCTTCCGGCGAGCGGCACGAGTCAGCCGTGGTCATCTGTCCCGCCAATAAGAACGGGTGCTGGGGGACCCGCCCGGTGGAGATCTGGGCGGTGTAGTCACTCATCTCATCCAGGCTCGCCGCGAGATGCACGGTCCCCGCTTCCGCTACGCCGGACGCCTGCCAGGGCACCGGTTGACGCAGCGCCCAGTCCACTTTGAAAGTCGAGTAATCCCACTGGAATCGGCGCAGGTCCTCGCGCAACCGGGGTGGAAGATGGTCCCACTCCACCAGGCCGCCGTACAGCTGGGTCACGGCCATGGCCGCCAGTACCGCATGGCGGGCCGGGATCTCCGTACCTGATGCGGTGCGCACCGCCACAGCCCGGCCGCGGCGAACCACGACCTGCTTCACCGCGTCCCCGCACCGCAGCGAGCCGCCCCGTTCCTTCAGCCGCCGTACCAGCGCCCCAGTGAGCTCTCCCGAGCCGCCTTCGGGCACAGGCCACCCGTACTGGTGGCCGAGCATGGCCATCAGCCATCCATACAGGGCACTCGCTGCGGATTCCGGCATCAGATCCGCGTGCAGGGCGCAGCCAGCCAGCAGCAGGGCACCCGGGCCACTAAACTCCTCCTCGGCTAATTTGCGCACCGGCAACAAGCCGAACCGCATAAACCGCAACAGTCCCCGCGCCCGCAACGTCGCCGCCAACCGCAAACCGGAACGGACCGGCGGAAAAGGGACGAACAACGCGTCCAGCAGATGGGACCCTACTTCCTCCCACAGCTGATACAGTCGCCGCCACGCCGCGCCATCGCCGGTACCCAGCTCCTCCAACCCGGCGGCCGTGCGCTCCACATCGCGGGATAACACCGCGGCCCGCCCATCAGGCAGTGGATGAGCAAGCACATCTTTGGCGTGTGACCAACTCAGCCCATACCGCTCTAGCTCTAGCGACTGGATCGCCCGTGAAGCGGCCGTCATCGGGTAGAACGCGCTGCAATGGTCGTAAACGAAACCCTCCGCCGGGCCCGGTCCGCTGCGCACCCCACCACCCGGCTCCGGCTGCTCCTCGCAGACCACAACCTGCCATCCCGCATCGGCTAGCACGTTAGCGGCGACCAGCCCGTTGGGGCCCGCGCCGATGACGACCGCGTCCGGTATTCCCACGTCACTACTTCCCGCCATGTCAGTGGAGTACCCCGCCCAACACCCGTCAACCTGCTCAGCAGGGACGCGGGTAGCTCCTGGTTTATCCGGTCAGGGCCCAGGCCGCTAGACAGAGCGCAGCGGGTCACCCCCAGCGCTTCGGGGGCAACCCGCTGGGCGAGGTACCGTCAGCCGCCCTGGTCTCCCGTGATCATCGTCGGGCTTTCTGGATCGACATCCTCGGGCCGGCCACCAATGCCAATGTCTGCCTGTTCCGCACGGTGCGCGGCCTCTGGCTCATTGAGCATCCGCTCGTTGCCCTGAGTGGCGAGCGATTCCCCCACACCCCGGGGGCTCGCTCCGGTGGTATCAGTGCCGGACACACCCTCACGCTCGGCTTGGGAGGCGTCTCGAGGAGCAGCCGCGTAGCCCTCACCCTGTTTCTGGGGATCCTGAGCCAGCTCCTCTTGACTCGTGCCCTCCTCCTGGCGTCCCTCGTACGGAGGGATGAGCCCACCTGGTTCCTGCTTGCCCCCGGAGTGCACATTCGGTTCTCCTGGAATGGGAACCGGCGCCGGTCCCAGGCCTTGCTCGCTCATAATTAGCTCCTTCCCATCGACTGTGGTGGGCCTTTGGAGTCACCGTTGACTTCACTTGCGGCACTTGAAAGTCAGTCGACTTGATGACTCAACCGATGTCTACCCGCCCGGGGCCGGTGGTAAACTTCTCTCGGCGCTTCGCTGGTGCAAAATGGTCGTAAGCTGGGCGCGGCCGCTGGAACAAGCTGGTCATCGCGGGTTAGCCCAGACATTTCCGGCGACCTGGTCATCCGGTTCCGCCGCACCTGATCCGAGCTGTCAGTTTCCGCGGGCTCGGGTGGTCTCGCGATTGTTCGCCTTGCGGATCGCGTCCACCAGCTCGTCCTTGGTCATTCGGGAGCGGCCGCGGACGTTCAACCGGCGGGCTACCTGCTCCAGGTGCTTCTTGCTGGCGTTGGCGTCGACGCCACCGGCCGTGGGGAGGCCGGGGCCGGCGGCGCTGCGGGCCGCCTGCTCGTCTGACAGGTACGGCAGATTGCATTATCTGGTACAGCAAAGACCGTGCGCAGGCCAAATATCGACAGCTGCACCAGAAATGTGAATTGGGTGGCCGGGAGCGGAAAAATGCGATCAAATGGAGATTTCGGATGGGCGCCGGGTCGCGTTAGCGGATGCAATCAAGTTGAGTGCGGTTGGGCGATCATTTCGACTCGATAGAAGTCGTGCCGCCAGGGAAGCGCTCCTGAGCCTATTTTCGCGTCACCGTGACAGGGCTACTCATGAGCCACCTGCACGAGGTCGGCGCGCACCGCCAGCAGCCCCCGCACCACCAGCGCGGTGACCAGCCCCTCCACGACCGCGACCAGCGCGTACACCCCGACGGTCGTGACCGCGACGGTGCGCACGGGGACCCCAGCGACGCCGCCTAGCGCGTACTCCGCGGTGAACAGCACCGCCGCGGCGAGCACCGACACCGCGGCGGCGACTCCGGCCGCCACCGCCGTGCCGGTCGACCTCCTGGGCAACAGCCGACGCAGCCCGAGCAGTACCGGGTAACCGACTGCGGCGGGTACCAGCGCCAGGTTCACCACGTTGACCCCGAGCGTGGACAGCCCGCCATCACCCAGGAACAACGCTTGCACCACGGTGACCACGGTGATCACCACCGGTCCCAACCACGGCCCGAGCAGTGCCACGGCCAGGGTGCCACCCAGCAGGTGCCCCTCGGTGCCTACCGCAATGGGAATGATCGGGGCCCCCAGGACCAGGAAGAACGCCGCGGCGAGCCCAGCCAACGGCAGCTGCCGCTCGGTGACGTCGAGCCGGGCGTGGCGTACGCACACCGCCAGCCCAGCGACGGCCACCGCAGCGCCGACGACTGTGACCGCGGGGGAGACGAACCCGTCAGGAATGTGCATGGTTCACCAGCGCAACTCCTTTGGGATGACGCGTCCCTGACATGGTTGAGCTCCGCAACGGCGGAAGGTCTGGCTCCCGGGCATCATCGCCCGATCACAGTGGCGCGACCGCGCCGGATTCTCACCGGCTTCCTCACGCTGTTGCTGTTTCCGGACCGTAGCGGTCCGGTTCGCACCCCGCAAGCGACGTGCCGGCTTCGACGATCACGAGGGGTTCGGATCAGCTCCCGGCTGGGGACCCGGTTGCAGCATCGCCTTCGGGGCGGCCGGTGAGTAGCCAGCGGGCGCCCCGCGGGGTGTCGCGTACCTCGAACCCGGCTGCGGTGAGCCGATCGCGCACGGTGTCGGCGAGTGTCCACGAACCCTGTTCGCGAGCGTGCTCCCGCAGTTCGAGAAGGGTCTCAACGAAGGGCGCGAGAACCTCCCTGGGATCTCGCGCGCCGACCGCGGCGAGTTCGGCTAACCGTGTCACCATCCGGCGCAGCATGGCGCGGGGTCCTTCGGTGCCGTCCATCTCCTCGGTGTCGGCCACCCAGTCGACGATCGCCTGCTCCAGCTCGAGGACGGCCGTGGCCGCCGCGTTCACGTCACGGGACCGTAGCCCGGTGTCGAAGACGTCCGCCAGCCGTTGTGCCTCCGCGCCGAGCGATGGTGCCGCCGACGGTGTCTGGGCGGCGCTGCGCTGCGTGCTCGAGCGCCCAGGGGCCGGCCCGCCGCCCGCCGCGATCGCCCGAAGCTCATCGATCGGCACCGTGGCACCGGAGGCGAACAGCGTGCTCACCGCGTGCCTGCGGACCGTGAGCGCGCCCCGGCCCAGCACCGTGACGGTGTCAGTATCGAGGTCGAACACGGCGGCGGTGTGCTCGTCCACCCCGAGAACGACCGTGTCGGGCGCCATCATCGGCTCCAGCACGCGCAGGCGCCGTTCGCCGAGGTAGCAGAACCGGGTGTCGTGGGTGCCGCCCTCGGTGTTGTCGTCATGCGGGATCACCGCCGCGCGCAAGCCGATCCGCGCCAGCAGGTCCATGCCCTGCGCCCAATACGGGGCCGCGCCCCCTTGTAGATCTCATACACCGGCACGGTGGCGACCCCCAGGGTCGCCGCCGCCGCGCTGGCGAACGTCACACAGCCGCCGCCGGTGAGCTTGCCGGCCAGAACCTCCCGCAGCCGGCTGCCCTCCCACACCCCGAGCGCATACGTCGGGCTGCCCGGGCCGGCGAAGACGTAATCGGCGTCGTCGATCCGCGCCAAGGCTCGTTCGCGGGACAGGACGTCGTCCGCGGTAGGCCACGACGCGATGTCAAGGGCAACCTGAAAGTTCCGGAAGTAGCCGACCGTGCGCTGCGAGATCTCCCGCGCGTTCTCCTGGAAACCGTAGGGGCTGTCGAGGAGTACCGCATCAATGGGTGGCGCGCCGAGGCGCTCGACGAGCAGGCGATGCACCTTCGCCATCGTCGGGGCGGTCTCCCCGGACCCCATGATGGCAAGCAGCCGTGGCCGGGGCGTCACGAAAGGAGATCACCCCTTCGCTCACGTTCCAGGCTCAGGAGCCGACGAGCTGACCTGCCACATCGGGAGTGTGGGCTACCACAGCCTGCCACAGTCGCGGGTACGCGTCAGCGGCCGCCAGCACGGCCGGGGTGGTGCGCGCCACCAGTGACAGGTGCCGCAGCGCATGGGCCAGGACGTGCTCGAGGGTGACTGCGGCGGGGGTGGGGGCCGCGGCGTCGGCGGCGCAGAGGATGTGGGCGTCAGCGGGGACGGCGGACACGGTGCCTCCGGCGGGGTCGGGGTCTGGCGCGACCGCGTAGGTGAGGATCAGCCCACCGGGGGTAGGCCGCCATGACGTCGAGTGCATGACTGTCGCGGTGGGCACTTGGGCGCTCAGGCCCGCGAGTTCGCGGGCCCGCGCGTCGGGTCGGCATCCCGCCGGCAGGACGCCGTGGGCCACCCGCCAGCTCAACTGATCGTCTTCCGAGATCGACAGCAGCATCACTTCGATCTGAACCTCGTGCACGCGAGCTCCCATAGTTGCCCTTTGATGGCAACTGCGATGCTAGGGCAGGGGTTCGGTGCTGTTGTTAGCCGGCGGTGATTGGCGGGAAGTCCACCATTGTCGGTGCCGCGCGTTACGCTCGCCTTGGCTGGGCATCGTGTCCTGGGCAATCGCCGCCAAGATTATCGAGCAGAGGGGAGACCCGACATCCCGCCGCTGAGCTGGCACACCGCTGTGACGACCTGGACGTCGGCCCCGATCGTCGACGTCCTGGCCGGGCTCGCGGTGGCCGGTTACCTGATGGCCGCGCGCCGCCGGGCCCGGGCGACCGGGTCCAGCTGGCCGCCGCGCGCCACGGTGTCCTGGCTGGCGGGTGTGGCGGTGCTGCTGGTCTCGGTGCACAGCGGCATTGAGGTGTACGGGCATGCGCTGCTGTGGGTGCACATGATCCAACATTTATTATTGATCATGGTCGTGCCGGTGTTGCTGATCTGGGGGCAACCGATCCGCCTCGGGTGGCGCCGGGCCCCCAGCGGCCGCCTGGCGCGGTGGCTGACCTTCCCCGTCCTGACCCTGGGTTTGTACACCGGGGTACTGGTGGTCACGCACCTCACCGGTTTCTCGGAGCTGATGGCCACCCAGCCCTGGGCGCACCACCTCGAGCAGGTCCTGTACCTGCTCAGCGGCTACCTGCTGTTCTTGCCGCTGGCCGGCTCGGAGGCCAGCCCGTGGCCCGTCCCGCATGTCGTCCGGTTCGCGCTGCTCGGCTTGGCGATGGGAGCGGACACCCTGGTGGGTGTGGCGCTGATGCTCACCGGGCAACCGCTGGCCCCCAGCACGGCGCTGATGCGGCCAGGCTGGGGACCGTCCCTGCTCGGTGACCAGAACTCCGCCGGAGCGATCATGTGGGTCGGTGGTGACGTCCTGATGATGCTGCTGATGCTCGCGGTCGTCGCCCAGTGGAGCGCCATCGGGTCCCGCGCCCGCCTGGGCGACTGGCTGGAATCGGCCCGCCGCCAGTCCCTGGCCAGCATCGGATCCGCCCCCGGCCCCGACCACACCACCATAGAAACCACTGCTGACGTCGACGACGACGAACCCGCCCGCCAGGCATACAACCGCATGCTGGCCGCCCTCCACCACCGCTCCCACCCCGGCGATACGCCGTAAACTCAACGAATCGAAGTCGCCGAAAACGTTGGTAGCGTCGAGTTCGATGAACTCATCCGCCGGCTGGAATAACCAACTCCGCGCGCGTCAAGGAGAGCGGGACAAAGACGCGAGATCGCTGCTCAGCTCACCCAGTGCACACGAAGTAGCTCGACGCGGTGGTCGTGTTCGAGGACGAGGTAGATGGCCTCGGCCTGCCCGCCCGGACCGAACAGCAGCTTGCGCATGACACCGTCGGGTTTCGCGTTGTTGTAGGGCTCCCCGTTCCAGGGAGCGAGCTCGAGCACGTCGAGCACCTGGGCGTAGTACGGCAGGAGCTCGTCAGGCAGTGCGGCGACCTGCTGGGCTACCTCGTCGTCGGTGACGACCTCGTACATCGGCTCTAGCCGAGCCGCCGCGCGATCATCTCGCGCATCTGGTCTGCGGTGACGGTGCCTCGCTCCTGTCCGGCCAGGACCTGGTCGGCGCGAAGCAGCATCCGACGGTGCGTGTCCGGGTCGGCCTGGGTCAGCGCGGCGATCCCATGCCACCGGCGCAGGACGGTGTAGACCTCAGTCAGGTCGAGGCTTTCCGCTGATCGAGACATCGCTGTGCGCCACTCGCTGTCGAACTGGCCGGCTTCTTCGGGCAGCAAGGCCTGCCGGATCGCCTGCGGCGTCTCGGCCGGCGGAATTGCCTCGGTCCGTGGGTCCCGAGGTCCGCTCGCTGCTGGTTGGGCGGTCACTGCGCCACGATAGCCCGCCCCCAAGCCGCTCGGAGTGGCGATGGGAGCGGACACCCTGGTGGGTGTGGCAGCTGATGCTCACTGGGCAACCGCTGGCTCCCAGTACAGCGCTGATGCGGTCAGGCTGGGGACCGTCCCTGCTTGGTGACCAGAACTCCGCTGGAGCGATTATGTGGGTTGGTGGTGACGTCCTGATGATGCTGCTGATGCTCGCGGTCGTCGCCCAGTGGAGCGCCACCGGGTCCCACGCCCGTTTGGGCGACTGGTTGGAATCGGCCCGCCGCCAGTCCCTGGCCAGCATCGGACCCGGCGATACGTCGTGAACTCGACATTACCGGCTTCCCCGCCTCTCGCCTGGGTTCAGGCGAAAACGTCGGTGACGATGCTCCTATAGAAGTCAAGCGGCTGATGGGGTGGTTTTGGGGTTGTTGAGGTCGGTCATGAGGGCGCGGTAGACCTCGCGGACGATGTAGCGTTTGAGACTGCGGATGATCATTGGTTTGGGTTGGCCTTGGGCGGTGTGGGCGGCGGCGAAGTCGCGGGTGCGTTGGTCGTGGCGGAGTCGGACGATGACGATTCGGTGGACGGCGGCGTTGCCGTGGCGGTCGCCGCCGCGGTGGAGTCGGTGTCGGGTGGTGTTGCCGCTGGATGCGGGGATGGGGGCGATGCCGAGCAGGCGGGCCAGGGCGGCCTCGGAGCGCAGCCGGTCGGGGTTGTCGCCGGCGGTGACCAGTAGTTGCCCGGCGGTGTCGGTGCCGACGCCGTACAGGCCGGTCAGGGTCGGGGCGGTGGCTGTGACCAGGGCAGCCAGGTCGGTGTCCAACGCGGTGATCTCAGTGTCGAGCTCAGCGACCCGGCGCCCGATTGCGCGCATCGCCAGGCGGGTGGCGGTGGTGGCATCGGCCAACAGGTGAACCGGCCGCGCGGTGGGGCGGGCCCCGGCGCGGAGGGGCGCGCCCGGCGCGGGGGCCCGCCATGCCGCCACCGTGCGGGCCAGCACGGGCAGCGAGAGCCCAGTCAGCTGCGCGCGCAACGGTTCCGGGGCACACAGCCGGAGGTCTTTGAGCTGGTTGAACGCTGCGGTGCGGGCCTTGACCGCGCCGGCCCGGGCGACCCGCGGCGCCCGGATCGCCTCCACCGCCCCGGTGCGCGCCTTCGGTGTCCCGGTCGCGGTCCCCGCGGCCACCGCCCGGGCGGCGGTGATCGCATCCAGCTCGTCGTCTTTGCCCACCCGGCGGCGCGCCGAGCGATCCGGGCGGTCCACCTCCAGCACCTGTACCCCAGCCTCGCTCAACGCCCGGGCCAGTCCCGCGCCGTAACTACCGGTGCCCTCGACCCCGACCGCCACCAGCGCCCCGAAAGCCACCAGCCAGCGGCGCAACCCTCGATACCCGGCTGCGGTAGCCGGGAAACTCCTGGTACCCAACAGCCGACCCACCTGATCCAACGCTGCGGCCACATGCACCCGCCCGTGGGTATCCACACCCCCAAACACCGCCAGCACCGGCACGTCCGCGCACAACATCGTGACATCCACCGTGGTTTTCGCCATCCTGGAACTCGCCGCTTTCTCTCAACCGACAAGAGACGGCACCGCCGGCTGGCCAGGCGGACAGGACAGTGATGAGTCTGCGCACACAGGCTCCTATGAAGTCACATCCCGCCGGCCGGTCGGCACCCACAACAGCGGATCGCCCCGAGCAGCCGACAGATCAACACCAAGGCACCACGGCCAGTCGAGTTCAGAGTCAGACCACCCAGAACGATCCGCTGCACCATCATCACTGTCGAGTTCACGGGCCTTCGCGCTCGCACGGGGGTGGGCGGGTCTACCAGGAGGGCGGTAGACGGGCGCGGTCAGCTGCCGTTGGTGACGATTCGGCGTACCCACCCTGGCCGACTACCGCAGGGCCTATGCCAACAGCGGTACACCGTGGCCAGGCAGCGACTACATTCGCCGCAACCACCCGGTCGCGGACGCCTCCTAAGGCCGTTTCGTCCCGAACCGCGATCGTGACAAGGTTGCGCCCTGCGGCGCTGTTTTACGCTGGCTCTGAGGGGTGGTGTTGTGGCCAGGGTCTTTGTCAGTCATGCCAGCGAGGATGGTGAGTGTGCCGCTGAGCTGCATCGGTGGCTGGTGGGCGAGGGTCATGAGGTGTTTTTGGATGGTGATCCGCGTGATGGTCTGCGGGTGGGTGAGGAGTGGGAGCGGCGGCTGCATGAGCGGCTGAGGTGGGCCGATGCGGTGGTCTGTGTGGTCACCTCCGCTGCGGTGGCGTCGACGTGGTGTTCGGTCGAGGTGGGTATTGCGCTGTCGCGGGGTAGTCGGGTGTTGCCGGTGTGGGCTGAGCCGGGGGTGGTGCACCCGTTGTTGACGTCGATCCAGTATGCCGACCTGACCGTCGATTCCGCTGCGGGGCGTGCGGCGTTGGGGGAGGAGTTGCGTCGGGTTGATGCCGTCGGGGGCTGGGGGTGGCCCGATGGCCGGTCGCCGTTTCCGGGGTTGCGCCCGTTGGATGTCAACGACCATCAGGTGTTCTTCGGCCGTAATAGTGAGGTGGAGCAGCTGGCTGGACTGGTGCGGTCCCCGGTTGAGCGGGTCGAGGGTGCGGTGCTGGTGGTGGTGGGTCCCTCGGGGTGTGGCAAGTCCTCGCTGGTGCGGGCGGGACTGCTGCATGTGATGGCGGGGGAGCCGGGCTGGTGGGTGCTGGATCCGGTGTTGCCCGGGGCTGACCCGGTGGCGGCTCTGGTTCGGGAACTGGCCGTCGCGGGCCACAAGTTGGGGCTGGGCTGGACGGTGGCGGAGGTAGGGCACCGGCTCGATGAGGGTGGCCTGGCGGGGTTGGCCGATGAGCTGCTGGTGGTGGCGCGGGCTCGGCGGTTGCTGGTGGTGGTGGATCAGTTCGAGGAGCTGCTGACTCAGGCCAGCCCTGTGGCGCGGGCCCGGTTCGCGCGGTTGCTGCGTCCGGTGTTGGGTGGTTCGGTGCAGGTGGTGGCCACGCTGCGGCCGGAGTTCTTCGACCCGCTGCTGGTCGACGCCGAGCTGGCGGTGTTGCCGACCCGCCCGTACCCGCTGCGTCCGTTGCGTCGCGACGCGCTGGCGGCGGTGATCCAGGGCCCGGCCCGGCTAGCCGGGATCGGTGTGGATGAGGACTTGGTGGCGCGGTTGGTGGGTGATACAGACAGTGGGGAGGCGTTGCCGCTGTTGGCGTTCACCTTGGCTCAGTTGGCTGAGGGGATCGGCCGGGGTGGCCAGCTGTCGGGCGCACGCTATGACCAGCTCGGCGGAGTGCGGGGTGCGCTGACCAGTCAGGCCGATGCGGCGCTGGCTGAGGCGAGTGCGGTTGGCGGTCGGGGTCGCGCGGAGGTCATCGCGGGGTTGTTGCGATTGGTCACCGTGGATGAGCAGGGTCGTCCCACCCGGTGGCGGGTGCCCCGGGATGAGCTGCCGGAGACGGTGATCCGGGAGGTGGACGCTTTTGTTCGGCGGCGGTTGCTGACCACGGACACCGATCAGGGCAGCGTGGTCGTCGGGGTGGCCCACGAGGCGTTCCTGTCCGCCTGGGCGCCGCTGGCCCAGGCGATCGAGGCGAACGCCTCGGCGCTGCGGGCCCGCCGGGCGGTCGAGCAGGCTGCCACCGAATGGCACCAGGAGGGCTGCTCACCGGCCCGGTTATGGGAACGCGGGCAACTGGCTGCCGCGGTGGCCGACACCGGTGGCCGTATCCAGAGCGACGAGCTGGTCACCGATCGTGTCGAGCTCAGCCCGACGGCGCGGGTCTTCCTGCGGGTCAGCATCCGCCGGGACCGCTACCGGCGAAGGCGCGCCCTCACCGTCCTCTCGGTGCTGCTCGTGCTTGCTGTGGTCGCGGCGGGGGTCGCCGTGATCCAGCAACGCGCCGCAGTGCACCAACGGGATATCGCGGTGTCCCGGCAAGTCACCGGACAGGCCCTGGAACTCCGCGCCACCAACCCAGCCCTAGCCGCCCAACTCGCCCTGGCCGCCTACCGGCTTGCCCCCACCACAGAAGTCCGCAACAGCCTGCTCAACATTTCCGCCACCACATATTCCACCCGACTGACCGGCAACACCAGGGCCGTTCGCTCGGTGGTGTTCAGTCCGGACGGGCGCACTTTGGCCACCGCCAGTGACGATGGCACCGCGCGGTTGTGGGATGTTCGCGACCCGCACCGTCCCGCGCCACTGGGGACCCTTGTTGGCCACACCAACGATGTCAACTCGGTGGTGTTCAGTCCGGACGGGCGCATCCTGGCCACCGCCAGTGACGACCACACCGCGCGGCTGTGGGAAACCAACGTCGATCGGGTCGTCGATCGGATCTGTAGCATCACCCCCACTATCACCAAGAGCGACTGGAACCACTACCTGCCCGGCCTCGCCTACCGGCCTCCGTGCCCATGAGCTACCCGATCATCAGGCCGCCGATGACGCGGGCCATAACCAGCTGCCGGATCTGCCCGGTGCCTTCGATACCCCGCCGTGCTCACCACACGCCGACCGAGATCACACGCCGCGGCCGCCGTTCTCGCGGCTGGTCGATGGTGACGGTAGGGGAATACACTCCGCGCTCCTTCGGTGTCGGGGTGTGCTCGCCAACCCGCGGAAGAGGTTGCCCATGGGGAAATCGTTTCGGGTGCCGACGGTGTCGCTCCTGGTCACGGCTGCGGCTATGGCGGCTTTGGCGACGCCCGCCGCGAGCGCGCCGACGTCACCGTGGGACAAGCTCAACGGCACGTCGGTGAGTTTTCTGGTCGTGGACCGGGAAACCGGGACGGTCTTGGCCGAGCACGAGGCGCACGCCCAGTACCGGTCCGCCTCGCTGGTGAAGCTTCTCATCGCGCTGGACTATTTCGACTCGCGCGGTCCCGGTGTTGCGGTCCCGCCGGATGATCGTGCGTTGCTGGAGCCGATGCTGCGCGCCAGCGACGACGAGGCGGCCAGCGAGCTGTGGGCACGTGACGGGTGGGAGATGATCGTCGAACGGATGGTCGACCGTCTCGATCTGACCGACACTGAGCCTCCAGCGGACCGACGCGTCTGGGGATACACGGCCACCAGCGCCGCGGATGTGGTTCGAATGTATGAGTACCTGCTGACGGCGGCCGATCCCGCAGCCCGGGAGTTCATCCTGGGCAATCTTCGATGGGCGCGGCGGTGCGCGATCGATGGGCGTGATCAGTACTTCGGGATCCCGAGCGCGGTCGACCAGCCGTGGGCGGTCAAGCAGGGTTGGTCGGGCTATGACGAGGTGACGCCTGAGGAGGAGTGCCGCGAGCGCGGTGGTGGTGGCACTGTGCTCGCGGCACCCGAGGAGATCCCGGCCATTCGGGACGGTGCGATCCGTGCGCAAGCGGACTGCGGGCCTCATATCGACCTCACTCGCCGCGCCATGCACACCAGCGGCACGCTCGGCGCGGATCACGGCACGATCATGGTGCTGCTCAGCCTGCACCCTGAGGGCACCCCTTACCAGGACTCCGCCCAGCGGGTTACCGCGATCACGCGGGCGCTGTACCTGGCTGTCTCGGGCTCGCCGTTCGCGCGCGCTACGCTACCGAGGTGGGTACGGCATGATTGATCAGCGTTACAGCATGGCCGCCAGGTGCCCCCGCTGTGATCACCGGGCCATCCTGACTGTGGCTGCGGCCAATCACCTGGTGTCCGCCTCTACGCGTCTGCTGGAGGCTTTCCGGTGCCCGGATGAACACGGCTGGCACGTGCGTTATCCGGGCGTTGAAGGTGGCGGCAAAGCGCACCGGCGCGGATGGCGCTAGGCGCTGCCCCCCGGGTGGCGGTAGTCCACGGTGCTGTAGCGCTCTAGGCGGTCAAGGTGGTGGGTGCTGCGGACCTCCCGGACGGTGCCACTGCGTGAGCGCATCACCAGCGACTCGGTAATGGCGCGGTCCCGACCGTAGCGCACTCCGTGCAGCAGTTCGCCGTCGGTGATCCCGGTCATGACGAAGAATGCGTCGTTGCCGCTGACCAGGTCCTCGACCGTGAGCACCGCATCAAGATCGAGGCCGGCTTCGTCGGCGCGCCGTTTCTCCTCATCGCTGCGGGGGTGCAGCCTGCCTTGCAGCACGCCACCGAGGCACTGGATCGCGCAGGCGGTGATCACGCCTTCCGGGGTGCCGCCGATCCCGAGCAGCAGGTCCACACCCGAGTCGGGGGTCGCGGCCATCACCGCCGCGGCGACATCGCCGTCGGTGATGAACTTGATCCGCGCGCCGGCGCGGATCACCTGGCGAGCCAGCTCGTCATGCCGTGGCCGCTCCAGCATGCAGACCGTGATGTCCTCCGGCGCGCACCCCTTGGCGCGGGCCAGAGCGGCGATGTTTTCTTCGGGGGACTGCCGGATGTCGACCACGCCGACGGCGTCGGGGCCGGCGACGAGCTTGTCCATGTAAAACACTGCGGACGGGTCATACATGGCCCCTCGGGGCGCGACCGCGAGGACCGATACCGCGTTGCCCATGCCCTTGGAGGTGAGCGTGGTGCCATCGACCGGATCGACGGCGACGTCGCACGGCGTCCCGGTTCCGGAGCCGACCCGCTCGCCGTTGTAGAGCATCGGGGCGTCGTCTTTCTCACCCTCACCGATGACGACGATGCCGTCCATCGTGACGGTCCCCATCATCGCCCGCATCGCCGCCACGGCGGCGGCGTCAGCACCGTCCTTGTCC
>JBOHFY010000080.1:0-1920 GCA_050699895.1 Pseudonocardiaceae bacterium | reverse complement strand
CGGCTCGGCCGAGGATGTCCGGGCCGAGCTGCACGCGCTGCACCCGGCGGTCTGGCCGCGCGGGGCACGTCGCGGTGACGACGGCGCGGTGCGGTTGGCCGGGGTGGAGGTCCGCGAGCTCGCGCAGGCCTACGGCACCCCGCTGTTCGTGGTGGACGAGGCGGATTTCCGGTCCCGCTGCGCGGAGTATGCGGCCGCCTTCGGCGCCCCTGAGCGGGTGCACTACGCGGCCAAGGCCTTCCTGTGCTCCGAGATCGCTCGCTGGGTGGCCGATCAGGGCCTGAGCCTGGACGTGTGCACCGGCACCGAGCTCGCCGTCGCCCTGCACGCCGGTTTCCCCGCGCACCGGATCGCGATGCACGGCAACAACAAGTCTCCCGTCGAGCTGACCGCCGCTGTCCAGACCGGAGTAGGAGCGGTAGTACTCGACTCCTTCCTGGAGATCGCCCGGCTGGGCGACATCGCCCGCCGGCACGGGGTAGCGCAGCCGGTGTTGATCCGGGTCACCGTCGGCGTCGAGGCGCACACCCACGAGTTCATCGCCACCGCGCACGAAGACCAGAAGTTCGGGTTCTCGCTGGCTGGGGGCGATGCCGCCGAGGCCGTCCGGAGAGTGCTCAAAGCCGAAGGGCTGCGCCTGGTGGGTCTGCACAGCCACATCGGCTCGCAGATCTTCGACGCTGATGGCTTCGAACTCGCGGCACACCGGATGGTCGGTCTGCTCGCGGAGATCCGGGACGAGCACGGGCCCGGCGCCCTCTCCGATGTCGCCACCTTGGATCTTGGTGGTGGGCTGGGGATCGCCTACACCGCGGCCGACGATCCGCCGCGACCGGCCACGCTGGCCGGGCATCTTCGGGCCATTGTGGACGCCCGGTGCCGAGCGGCCGGTCTGCCGGTCCCTGAGCTGGTCGTCGAGCCGGGCCGGGCGATCGTCGGACCCGGTACGGTCACCTTGTACGAGGTGGGTACCACCAAAGACGTCACCGTGGGCGCGTCCGGGCGGCGGCGTTACGTCTCGGTGGACGGCGGGATGAGCGACAACGTGCGCACCGCGCTCTACGACGCGAGTTATGACTGCCGGTTGGTCTCCCGCCGCTCCGAGGCGCCGCCCGTGCTGTCCCGAGTAGTCGGCAAGCACTGCGAGTCCGGAGATGTGGTGGTTCGGGACTGCTGGCTGCCCGAGGACCTGGCCCCGGGCGATCTGGTGGCGCTCGCCGCTACCGGCGCGTACTGCTACTCCATGTCCAGCCGGTACAACCTGCTGCCCCGCCCGGCGGTGGTCGCGGTGCGCGACGGTACGCACCGGTTGTTGCTGCGCCGGGAGACGATCGCTGACCTGCTGTCCTTGGAGGTCACGTGAGCGGGCCTATCAGAGTGGCACTGTTGGGTTGCGGCACGGTCGGCAGCGAGGTGCTGCGGTTGCTCACCGAGCAGTCCACCGAGCTCGCCGCGCGAGTCGGCGCGGCGGTGCGGCTGGTCGGGGTGGCGGTGCGCCGCCCATGGCGGCATCCTGAGGTGCCTGCCGACCTACTCACCACCGACGCCGCCGAGCTGGTCAGCCGGGACGGCGTGGACGTCGTGATCGAGGTGATCGGTGGCATCGAACCAGCCCGGCCGCTGCTGCTGGCCGCGCTGCGCGCCGGACGGGGCGTGGTCACCGCGAACAAGGCGCTGCTCGCCGAGTGCGGACCCGAGTTGTACGCCGCGGCCGACGCGGCCGGCGCCGACCTGTATTTCGAGGCGGCGGTGGCCGGCGCGATCCCGCTGCTGCGCCCGCTGCGCGAGTCGCTGGCCGGCGACAAGATCACGCGGGTGGCCGGCATCGTGAACGGCACGACGAACTTCATCCTGTCCGCGATGGCCTCGGCCGGAACCGGCTACCGCGAGGCGCTGGACGAGGCTACCGAGCTCGGGTAC
>JBOHFY010000079.1:0-4594 GCA_050699895.1 Pseudonocardiaceae bacterium | reverse complement strand
CCCACCGATTGTGCCCACAAGCTCGGCGGCGTCAAAATGCCGGACACGACGGTGGTCGTCGTCCGACGGGCCGCCGGCGAAATACTCCTCCGCAAGGCCAACGGCACGAGTGAAGGCTTGCGGCTCTCCCAGCAGGGCGTAGCCCCACGCCTCGCGTGTCGCCAACCTCGAGCGCAACAGTGCCGTCGCGGTCTTCCGGCTGCCGTACCGCGCGAGCTCCACAATCTCCACACCCTCCCGGGGGCGACCGAGGTCATAGCACTGCCGCGCCAGTCCCGCGAGCACGGTGGCGGCGTGCCCGTCGTTGTTGGCCAGTTTCGCCAGCTGCACAGACAGGACGTAATACCGCTGCGCGGAACGATGCGAGCCGTGATCCCACAATATCGAGGCGACCACTTCGGCGAGCTCCGCGGCGACTCCGAAAGCCCGCCACGTCGCGGGCCCCGGGGACACCTCATGAAGACGATCCGTGACATCATTCAACTGGGCGACAACCGCCTTGCGGACAAGCAGCCCATGACCGCTCCTGGCCCAGTCCTCGAATTGCCCTACCAACCCTTCGAGTGAATCTAGCTCGGTCGAGGAGAAACCCGAACCGCATGTCGCGAACTCCGGGTCCTGGTTGATCGGGAGTAGCCATTGCTGGAGCGGTTCAGTCAGCGCGGCCCCCGCGAGCGCCGAGGATGCGCCCGTCGCTAGAGCGTCTCGACGCGTGATAGACAAGTCCGCACCGGTGATCTGTCGCGCCGCGAATGTAATGGAATGATGATCCCAGTGGATGACGGTGCGCGACGCCTTGGGGGACCTCAGTGGGATCAGTGGGGGAGCCGCTGTCAGCTGGTGAGCAGAAGCTTCCACTGTCTCGGCGAACCGGGCCTTCGCGTCTTCGGGGGCCCGACTGAAGGCGGTGTCCATGAGTGCTTGACTGTCGGGGAGCAGGGTGATGGTAGCGCCTCGGGCTTCCCACTTGTTCACAGTCCGGGCGCACACACCGAGATGCTCAGGCGCATGGCCCGGCGAAGCGCCTTGGTCTCAGCTCCGGTCCAGCACTGAACAGTGGCCATAGGAGACACCCGCGATCCTCTCGATAGTGGGCCAGTTCGCGCTGAGCATAGTACTGCGCGGGTGCATCATCTGAACCTCACCAGCACATTCCCCGGCGGCAGCGCCCTGACCAGACTCGGGTCACGCAGTTTCGCACCACGACCCCGGCCAGCCACCCACCACTCAATCCCGAGGTGACACCCACCATGCCCACTCCAGAACCACTCGCCGCCAACCCCCCACGCGACGCCGACGGCTGCCTACGGGGCCCTGCCGTCCCGGTTGCATCAGAAAGGCCAGGTCATCGGCCAGGGCGCCGATCTGCTCTACGTCCGCTTCGAGCCAGATTACCGGCTGATCTGCCTACGGCCCCACCTCGTGCGCGTGATCGAAACACCGTAGCTGCCAGCGGTGCTGGCTGTGGGGGTGGGCGTACCAGACGTATTGGTCGGATGTGGTGGCGGTGATTCCGAAGCGGTCGTAGTGGGGGCGTCCGGCCTGTCGCCAGAACGTGACAGCCTCCTCGACGCGGTCCCACAGCCGGCGCGGCCCGGCCTGCTGGACTCGGGTGCCGTTGTTGGTCTTGGCGTGCCATGCCTGGGCGATTGATCCGTCGGGCGCGTCGAGTTGGATGCCGGTCTGGCCGTCGTCGCCGTGGGCGTATCGGAAGGTCACTTCAGGCAGGTACCACTGTGTTATGAAACCGATGTGCCCGTTGCGTTGCAGCAGTTCTGGGTCGACGTCGCTAAACGAGTGCACTGCGTCTTCACCGGTCATCGTCGGCTTTGGTCGCACCACAGGGAAATCTTCGGCGCCGGGCCGCATCAACATGAAGCTCCAGTAGTGGGGGAGGAATCGGCCGGTGGCCGTCTTATCGTCGTTCATGGTGAGCCGGACAACGGTGCCGCCGAGCGGGCCGCGCACATCAGTCATGATTATTCCGCCGGGTGCGGTCTGTGCCAGCCAGGCCGCCGGGATAGCCGGTACGGAGCAGGTGGCGATGATCCGGTCGTAGGGGGCGCCCGGGAGGTGGCCGCCAGCCCCGTCGGTGGCCGCGAGGGTCGGGTGGTAGCCGTTGGCCGCTAGGCGGGCGCTGGCCAGCTCGATCAGTTCAGGGGCGATGTCCACGCTGGTCACGTACTCGTCGCCGAGCCGCTCGCACAGCAGGGCGGCGTTGTAGCCGCTGCCGGTGCCGATCTCCAATACTCGGTGGCCGTCGGTGATATCCAGGGCTTCGAGCATGGTCAGCATGAGTGAGGGCATGGTGGAGGAGCTGGTGAACCAGCCATTCTTGCGCAACGGGGTGGGAACCATCTTGGTGATCAGAGACTCGTCGCTATAGACGGTGGCCAGCCATTGAGCGCGGCGTTGCTCGTTGTCGGCCGCGCTGACGGGGGGCGCGGCGCCGTGTGGTCGGGGTAGTAGCGGGGTACGTAGGGGTGCCGCCAGGTGCGCTGGAAAACCTCCCGCCATTCCGGGCTGCGCAGCGCGCCCTCCTCGGTCAATCGCTCGGCCAGGTGGCACAGGCGAGACCGAGCGGTGTGCTCCTCCTGGGGAGTCAACTCGGTAGCGTCGGTGAGCACAGTCTCGCTCCGTTGGTGAGGAGATCGGCCAGGGTGGAGGTGATAGGAAGATCCAGTGCATCCTCTAGCCAGCCGTATTGGCCCGCCGGATTGTACTCGAACATGATCCACTCATTGTCGGGTGTGACCGCGAAATCGAACGCTCCGCATGAGAGCCCGAATGTGCGGAGGAATGCCAGCATCCCGGCGGTGACGTGCTCAGGTGGTTCCACTAAGGCGTAATCGAGGGCGTCGTAGTCGGCTCTCCAGTCAACTCGGGCGGCTTCGGAGTTGGCGTGGATAGCCGCAGCGAACACCCGATCACCGACGACGGTGGCTCGGACTTCGAACGCCTTGTCCCCTATCCAATGGAGTCAGCATCCACCACCCGGGCGAGCGTGGCTACTGCCCGCTACCGGCCGCAGCGCGGTAGCGGTCTTCGCGGCGGCGAACCGCATGCCGATGTGCCGCACCTCGGGCGACGACGGCCAGCGATGAGCCGTCTCGCGTGCCGTACGACAATGTCGTCTCGCGAGATCACACCGGGCAAGACCAGTGAGAGGGAGGCATGGTCAGTGCTTACGATGGTGCGTAGCCGGCCCGCGTCACCTGACGGGAGGCGCAGCTGGGGCCACGCCGCATGACGAGTTCCGGGTGGCGCGGCAGCGCACCGCTTCGCTCACCCACCCGGGTGATTGCCTGACTCGGCAGGAGCTGGCCGAGCTGGTCAACAGCTGGGTGTGGGAGCACCACGACAACAAGGAGGTGCTAGCTAGCGCGGGATATATCGGGCAAATCGTGCGACACGAAGTCGCTTGAGAGGAGAGGGAATTACCTATGAAGGGCGGTTGATACCGAGGGTAGAGTACCTGGGTTAGTGCGCAAGGCCCATCCCCGCCTCGGCGTGCGTCATGGGTAACTGTGGGGTGCGAAGCCTGGGGTTATGGCCTAAGGATTCCCGTTCCATCCGGGAGTTACAGGCTGGGGAAGACTGGGCGGGTGAATGTGAATGAATCCTCGATGACGCCTCGTTACGATGAGCCTCGCAAGATGGGACGTGTCAGCGGGGGGCAGGGGCCGGTCGTTGAAAGGCGACAGGTGCCAGCTGAGGAGACTTGGTCGGCTGGGAGCGCACCACCGCCCCCGGGGCACAGAGGGCACCCCACCCGGTCGTATCTCACTCATGCGGAACGTGACAACCCCGACAGGGTCCAGGAGCGTGGAGCTCGCTGCTGGTAAGCCAACCGTGAGGAAGGCTGAATTCCCTAGCGGGCGCAGGATGACCCGAGAAGCGAACGCCGGTGGCCGAAAGGCGGCAGGAAACCGGAAGCCGCATACTGGTTCCTTCGCCAGTGGTGTCCGGATAACTGGCCGGATAGGGGCGGTATGTCCTGACCTGACAGGGTGCTGACGTGGGTCAGGTGGGCCTGTGAAGCGACGATGATCAGCAGCGCCAGAGCCGAGGGGCATGTTAGACACCATGAGAGAGGCGGCTGCGGTGGTAGGCACCACGATGGCCGACGCCGACGTGGTGAACGGACCGGAGGACAGCGTCTTCGAATGGCGGAACGTCAACTGGCGCGCTGCTGAAGACGAAGTACGGCGTCTGCGGCAACGGATCTTCACGGCATCACAGGTGGGGGACCTGAAGAAGGTCCGTAGTTTGCAGAGGTTGATGCTCCGTTCCCGTGCTAATGCGTTGGTGAGTGTTCGGCGGGTAGCGGAGGTCAATGCTGGACGCGAGACGGCGGGGATCGACGGCAAGGTGGCTTTGTTGCCCCAGGTGAAAGCCGAGTTGGCTACGTGGGTGCAGCATCGAACCGGATCGTGGGCGCCCCAGCCTGTCAAGCGCGTGTACATAGTGCGCCGTGAGGCGCTTTGTTGTATCCCCAATGCAGTTGGGAGGAACTTGGAGGATCGTTTCTGGGCCCAATGGCTAACCTAGATCTGAAAAGTGACGGGAACAGTAGCATGCCAGGAAAGCAACG
>JBOHFY010000078.1:0-3707 GCA_050699895.1 Pseudonocardiaceae bacterium | reverse complement strand
TTGAGATGCCGGGAGAACTCGCTGACCTCCTGCTGGCGGGACTCGACCTTCTTGCCCGAGGTCATCAGCTGCATGTAGTCCACCACGATCAAACGCAGGTCGTGGCGCTGCTTGAGCCGCCGCGCCTTGGCACGGATCTCCATCATCGTCATGTTCGGCGAGTCGTCGATGAACAGCGGAGCCTCGCTGATCTCACCCATCCGCCGGGCCAGCCGAGTCCAGTCATCATCGCTCATCCGGCCGGATCGCATGTCCGACAGCCGGATCTTGGCCTCAGCGGAGAGCAGCCGCATGACGATCTCGGTTCGGCTCATCTCCAGCGAGAAAATCACACTGGCCATGCCGTGGGCAACCGAGCAGGACCGCGCAAGATCCAAACCCAGTGTGGACTTACCAATTCCGGGACGGGCCGCGATAATCACCATCTGGCCGGGATGCAGCCCATTGGTCACCGCGTCGAGGTCCACGAAACCCGTCGGGACCCCCGCCGAGACACCACCCCGGGACGCGATCGCATCGATCTCGTCCATGGTGGGCTGCAGCAGTTCCTCCAGTGCGACGTAATCTTCGCTCATCCGCCGCTCGGTGACCTCATAGACCGCAGCCTGGGCACGGTCCACCACCTCGTTCACATCAGCGCCGTCGGCCCCGTGATAGCCGAGCTGCACGATACGAGTGCCGGCCTCCACCAGACGCCGCAACACCGCCTTGCCCGCCACGATCTCGGCGTAGTACCCGGCGTTGGCCGCTGTCGGCACGATCGAGATGAGCGTATGCAGATACGGCGCCCCACCAACCCGCAGGAGTTCACCGCGGCGTTCCAACTCAGCGGAGACCGTCACCGGGTCAGCCGGCTCGCCGCGCCCGTACAGATCGAGGATGCAGGTGAACAGGGCCTGATGGGCAGGCCGGTAGAAGTCTTCAGTCCGCAACACCTCAATCACGTTGGCGATGGCGTCCTTGGACAGCAGCATCCCGCCGAGCGCTGACTGCTCGGCGGTGATGTCTTGCGGCGGCTGCCGGTCGAAGACTGACCCACCGTCCTCGAGCCGCACCCCACGGTCATCCACCAGCGCCACGCCTGGGTACCTCCCCTTCCCCCGCCTGCCCGAACCCCGACTGCACGAACACTGTCGAACACATGTCCTACCCGATGGCACCGACAGAATGCGCCTCGACGGGCCCCGCGACCCGTTGCTCCAGGCGCGTCCGGCGAGGCTAAGGCGGCCCGCGACGGTGAGCAAACCTGACCAAGCGCTACCTGGGGACAGGCTGGGGACAGTCTGGGGACGATCTCCGGACGAAGCACCCGGCACCACTGGCGCAGCGCTGGACGACTGTGGACAACCTGGGGAAACTTGGCCAGGATTTTGTCGTTTAGGCTGGTCAAAACCCTGTTCATGGATGTGGACAGAGGTTGTTTGCCGCGATGCGGCGTGTCCTGCGCCCTCCGGCGTGTCGGCACCCGCGACTACGGCGGACGTGGTGTCGCTCGGACGGCGACGCGCGCTCAGCACACCGTCGGGAGTGGCGGGTGCGAGAAACTGTGGAAGCCCGCCCATCGGGCAGGGCTGCCGGTATGGCTCATCCGGGCAACCTTGCGCTGATCTTTGCGCTCTGCGAAACTAGGAGGGATAACCCGTCAAGGTCACCACCCATGACCGGCGAAGTACCAGCGACACAGCCGAACAAAGGCAACCGTCGAGCGATTCCCGCCACGTGCCAGACCCAGACCGGCACGAGAGGGTTCCGCACTCTCACTACTAGGCTTGACGGCGTCGTCGTGGTCACGGGACGCACCGTACAGAGTCAGTCCAGATCCCCGGCCGGTCGTCGGTGGAGCCTTACATCCCCCCGTTTCGGCTCCCGGCGACCGGTCGGCCCCTGGCGCCGCCGTTGGTCTCAGACAACCGGCGGCGCCAGGTCTTACGGACGAACTTTCAGTCGTGCTTGCCGGCTCAGCCGGCGGTGGTCCGCTTGCCGGCTCAGCCGGCGGTGGTGACCTGGAAGGGCACGGTGACCGAGATCTCCGGGTGCAGGCGCACGGTCATCTGGTAAGCACCAACAGATTTGATATGGCCACCCAGGTCAACTGCCCGCTTGTCCAACGGGGGGCCACCCGCCGAGCGGACCGCGTCGACGACGTCAGCCACGGTGACCGAACCGAACAGCTTTCCGCCGGACCTCGCCGCCTTGGCCGTCACGGACACGGTGCCCAGACCCGACAGGGTGCCAGCGATTTCCCGAGCGTGGTCGAGGTCGCGGATCTGCCGGGACTGCTGCGCCCGACGGATCGTCGCTACCTGCATCTGCGCGCCTCTGGTGGCCGTGATGGCCAGCCGTCGGGGCAGCAGGTAGTTGCGGGCGTAGCCGTCCTTGACCTGCACCAGATCGCCGGCCCCGCCGAGCTGGGGGACGTCAGCGGTAAGGATGATCTTCATGTGGTCGCCTCTTCCCAGTGTCAGCGTGCGGTCGAGGTGTAGGGCAGCAGGGCAACCTCGCGAGAGTTCTTCACCGCGATCGCGACGTCTCGCTGATGCTGACTGCAATTACCGGTGACCCGACGGGCCCGGATCTTGCCACGATCGGAGATGTACTTCCGCAGCAGCGCGGTGTCCTTGTAATCGATAGCGGTGTCCTTGTCCTTGCAGAAGATGCAGATCTTCTTTTTCGGTTTGCGCACCGGTGGCTTAGCCATGGCTGGGTACTCCTGAGTGGTCGCGCCTGAGAGTCAGCGATCGGGAACTGGGTGGTCTGCGGCAAGGTGATCAGAACGGGGGCTCATCGTCGTAACCGCTGGCTCCGTTGCCGGATCCGGCCGGCACCCCGGCCGGCGGAGCAGAGCTCCATGGGTCGTCGGCGGGGCCACCGGACGAGCCATACCCACCGCTAGCCGACGCACCACCCTGGCGGGTAGCCTTGTTCACCTTGGCGGTGGCGTAGCGCAGCGAAGGGCCGACCTCGTCGACCTCCATCTCCATCACGGTGCGCTTCTCGCCCTCCCGAGTCTCGAAGGAGCGCTGACGCAGCCGCCCACTGACGATCACTCGCATACCTCGGGTGAGTGACTCAGCGGTATTCTCCGCGGCTTGCCGCCAGATGTTGCACCGCAGGAAAAGGGCCTCGCCATCCTTCCACTCGCCGCTCTGGCGATCGAAGGTGCGCGGCGTGGAGGCCACCGTGAAGTTGGCCACCGCCGCGCCGGACGGGGTAAACCGCAGCTCCGGGTCAGCGGTCAGGTTTCCAATCACCGTAATAACAGTCTCGCCGGCCACGTCAGCCCTTCCTCTGATCTCGCCGCAACACCTTGGTGCGCAGGATGGACTCGCTGAGCGACAGTTGCCGGTCGAGCTCAGCCACGGCGGCGGGCGTACAGGACAAGTCGAGCACCGCGTAGATCCCCTCGGTACGCTTGTCGATCTCGTAGGACAACCGGCGCTTGCCCCAGACATCGACCCTGTTGACGCTGCCACCCTGGGCCTTCACCACGCCAAGGAACTGGTCCAGCGATGGTGCCACGGTGCGCTCGTCAAGCTGCGGGTCGAGGATGACCATCATCTCGTAACGACGCATGAAGACCATTCACCTCCTGTGGACTGATCGGCCGCGGACTCTCCGCGGCAGGAGGAAGCCGGCTACTGCCGACAATCCAGCTACTGCCGGCTGAGCCGGCAAGACAACTACTGCCGCGCGGCACAACACCGACG
>JBOHFY010000077.1:0-5414 GCA_050699895.1 Pseudonocardiaceae bacterium | reverse complement strand
GTCGAGTGCTCGCGAACCGGTCAGGCCTTCGCTGGTGGCTCCGTAGAAGACGGGCAGGGTGAGGAAGACGGCGAGGGAGATGATCGGGGTCACCAGGTAGCCGAGGACCCCGCCACAGGTGTAGAGGACGATCCCGGCCACCGCCCGCTTGCGCTCATGGTGGAAGAACCGCTCCTTGATATCGCTGTGCACCAGGTGGGAGCTGTTGCGGAGGTAGTGGTAGAAGATGAGCCAACTGAGGCACATGAGGGCGGCGACGAGGGCGTAGAGAACCGCCGCCGTCCGGGCGTCGGTCGGGTTCCCCTCGCGCAGCGCGTCGGCCAGCACGGCGGTGGGGAATGGCAGGAGGACGGTGGTGAGCAAGATCCCTAGGTTGGCCGCACTGAGGGCCCGGTCGAGGTAGCGGATCCGCCGGAAGGCGGCGTGGTGGTTGATCCAGATCACCCCGACGTAAAGGAACGACGCCAGGTAGCCGAGGTAGGCCGGCCACAGTCGCACCAGCCCGGCGAGGAGCTCCCCGGGCTGGTGGGCCGGGACGCGCAGGTCGAGGACCAGAATGGTGATGGCCACAGCGAGAACCCCGTCGCTGAACGCCTCCACCCGGTTGGTGTGCGATAGCCGCCTGGGAGGATCGGTGGTGCTGCTCATGGTGGCTCCTCTAGCCGATCCGCCGGACCGGCCAGGCCTGTGATCGGGGTCAGGTCCCGGCCGTGGTCACCGTTGGCGCTCCGAGACCAGGGCCGTCAGCGGGTGATCTCCCGACCAGCCGGCGAGCCGTCGCCCGGTGGCGAGGGGGCCGCACCTCATCATCAGCCGGTGGCCCAGATGAGCACCTCGGTGCCATCGGGCCCCGCAGCGAGCCGAGGGGAACCCGCCCCGGCTCGGCGTTGATGTCGAGCTGCTGGTAGCCGGGGTGGACGTCCTGCGCTCCGCTCGGGTTCATCTCCGAGTGCCAGATCCCGGTCCCGGCGCTCATCCGCTGGGCCAGCCTAGGATAGATGAGTCCCCTGTTCCCCTGTGAGTCCTTGTGCTCCAGGCTGCCCGACAGAACCCAAGTCACGATCTCCATGTCCTGGTGGGGATGGACTGGTTGGCCCTCAACCTCCTTCAGCCTCCTTGAGTCTGCGGTAAGCGGCCTCGCCCGGCTGCTTTATGACACCGCCGCTCACGCCAGAGAAATCCTCGCCCTCGACGTCGATCATCTCGACCTACCCCGCCGCCGTGCCGTGGTGATCGGCAAAGACGCCCGCGCCGAGCTTGGACAGTGCCCATTAACTTGACAGCGCCCCGGAGCACGTTGCAGTACGGCGGCAACGAGTGCAGCCGCATTGACAGAAATCAGGCGGTCGGGTAACAGTGGGGCAAGACCGAGGCGGACGCAGCGGCGCTGCCGCCGGCAGGAAAGGCTGCGGCGGAATATCGGGGGCCAGCAATGCGAGCAATTCCGCTGCACCGGCGCTTCGCGGTTATCGTGCTGGCCGTGACGCTTCTCTCTGGCTGCACCAGTGACGATAGCAAGCCGAAGGTCAACACGAAGCCGCCGGAGGTCGGCACAATCACCAAAGTCTTCTACGACGGTTCACGCGATGATCTGCTGACGGCGGGCCTCGGCCGGACCGGCCTTGGCGCGTCGGCGCCGACTCCGGCGGACCCGGCAGCGCCAACCGCTGCCGAGCTACGCAGGCTCGCGATCTTCAGCAACTATACCGCGCTGGTGGACGTCAATCCGAAAGGCGGCTTCGGCACTCTGTTCGGCCCGAACATCGACGTCAACGGGACCGACACCCTCGGTGAGGGCAAGATCGCGGGAAACGAGTACCTGGCTTACCTGGATGACGGCACCGGGCGCAAGAACGTGACGGTGATGGTGCAGATACCCTCCACATGGAATCGCGGTCGGCCCTGCATCGTCACGGCCACGTCCTCGGGCTCACGAGGCATCTACGGTGCAATCGGCACCGCTGGGGAGTGGGGGCTCAAGCGGGGCTGCGCGGTCGCCTACACCGACAAGGGCACCGGCTCGGGTGTGCATGACCTCGCCACCCATACCGTCAACATGCAGACCGGTCTCCGGGCCGACGCAACCACCGCCGGCACGAACTCGAACTTCACCGCCGCACTGACCGCACCGGAGCTCTCGGCGCTCAACTCCACATTCCCCCAGCGGATCGCCATGAAGCACGCCCATTCGGAGCGGAATCCCGAAAAGGACTGGGGCCGCGACACGCTGAGCTCGATCCGGCTCGCCACCTACCTGTTGAACGAGGAACGCGGCGAGACGCCGAATGGCTCCACATCGCGCAGCTACGGCACCGACAACACGATCGTTATCGCGTCGTCGGTCTCGAACGGTGGCGGAGCAGCTGTCGCGGCCGCCGAACAGGACACCGAGGGCCTGATCGACGGCGTTGTGGTCGGCGAACCGGTTCTCCAGCTCGGCCCCGTGCCGGGGCTCACCATCCGCCGTGGCGCCACCGTGCAGGGGAGCGGCCGACCGCTGTTCGACTACCTCACACTGGCGAATCTCCATCAGCCCTGCGCTTCCTTGTCGACGCGGGTGGCGGGCTCCTTCGGCATCCCAGCCGTGCTGCCCGCGCCGGCGATCGCCGCCAACCGCTGCGCGGCGCTCAAGGCTCGCGGATTACTCACGACGGCCACCACCGCGGATCAGGCCGAGGAGGCGCTCGACATCCTGATCGCCGCCGGCTTCCAGCCGGAGTCGAACCTCATACAGGCAACACATTTCACGCTGGCCGTGCCTGCGGTGACGACTGCATACGCTAACGCTTACGGGCGTTTCTCCGTGCGAGACAGGCTCTGCGACCTGTCGTACGCGGGCATTGATCCGGCCGGCGCACCGGCCCCGATCGCACCCACAACGCTCGCGCAGATCTTCGGCCTGGGCAACGGAGTACCGCCCACCGGTGGCATCCAGATCATCAACAACGTGAGCGTCGGCGGCCCCCTCGAGAACCTGCGATCGGTCACACCATCGACCGGGGTGCAGGACTTCAACGTCGACTCCGCGATCTGCCTGCGCACCCTGTCAACCGGCGGCGACGGCCACTCCGGGCGCGTCCGCAACGGCGTGCGCGAGGTACTGCGCACCGGCAACCTCCGCGGCAAACCGGCAATCATCGTCGCCGGCCGCGCCGACGCGCTCATCCCCGTCAACTTCAACACCCGGCCCTACTTCGGGCTGAACAAGGCAACCGAAGGCCCCGCGAGCAAACTGTCATACATCGAGGTGACCAACGCCCAGCACTTCGATGCGTTCATCGACAACCCCCAACTACCGGGCTACGACACCGCATTCATCCCGCTGCACCACTACTTCATCCAGGCAATGAACCGCATGTGGGCGTCGTTGACCACGAACGCGCCATTACCGCCCTCGCAACTGGTACGCACGACACCCCGAGGTGGCACACCAGGTCAGGCGCCCCCAATCACAGCAACCAACCTACCGCCGATCTCGCAGACGCCCACTACCACCGACCAGATCAACTACCACGACAATCTGCTCCAGATCCCGGACTAGCTACTTCGACCTGAATTAGTCCTTCAGGCCTTCGCGAACGGGCTGCGTCGCCGTCGGGCACGGCCGCTGGTCACCTCCCGGCGTGACGCCACAGCCGCCACCAGGTTCTTTCGCAAGCTGCTGAACCGACACGAGATGACCTCCAACCTGACAGTGCCCCCATAGTGACGTTCCTGCGTCATGCGGCAGTGTCCACGTGGTTCAGCGCGGTCATGCCACCCACGCAGGTCGCGGAGTGGGCAAGAGACAGCGTCGCGACCCTGCTCGAAGTCTACGGGTGATACGCAGGAGTGCCCCCGGTGGGACTCGAACCCACACTGGGATCCTTTTAAGGGACCTGCCTCTGCCGGTTGGGCTACGGGGGCGTTCGCCTAGGGTATCGGTGCCCGCCTGGGGCGGATCACGAAGCGGCGTTGGCACGGGCGAAGTCGGCCTTCGGGTCGTTGATCTGGCCCAGCGCCACCACCTCGCGGCGGAACAGCAGGGCAGTCGTCCAGTCGGCCACGATGCGAACCTTACGGTTGAACGTCGGCATCCGGCTCAGGTGGTAGGTGCGGTGCATGAACCAGGCCACGATGCCCCTGAGCCTGATCCCATAAACCTCGGCGACCCCGCGGTACAGGCCCAAGCTGGCCACCGACCCCGCGTACCGGTGCAGGTAGCGCCCCAGCGGCTGGCCGCGAAGCTGCGCGATCACGTTGTCGGCAAGCACCTTGGCCTGCCGCAGGGCGTGCTGGGCCGACGGGCTGCAGGTGGCGTTCGGGTCCTCCGAGGTCAGGTCGGGCACAGCCGCGCAGTCCCCGGCGGAAAAAACCTCTGGGCACCCCACTACCTGCAGGGTCGCCGTGCAGCGCAGCCGCTCGCGCTCATCCAGCGGCAGGTCGGTCTGCCGCAGTACTGGGTTGGCCCGCACCCCCGCAGTCCAGACGATGGTGTCGGCGTCGAGCTCGGTACCGTCGTCGAGGACCACGTGACCGTTCTCCATCGTGGTGACCCTGGTGTTCAGGAAGATCTTGATACCGCGCCCGGTCAACCGCTTCGCGGTGTAGCGGCCCATTCTCGAGCTGACCTCGGGCATGATCCGGCCGGTGGCCTCGACGAGCACCCAGCGCATGTCCGCCGGCTCGATGGCCTCGTAATAGCGGCAGGCGTAGCGGGCCATGTCCTCCAGCTCGCCGAGCACCTCGATCCCCGCGTATCCCCCGCCGATCACCACGAAGCTCAGCAGCTTGCGGCGCAGCCGCGGCTCGGTCGTGGCGTCGGCGGCCTCCAGCCGGGACAGCACGTGGTTGCGCAGGTAAATCGCCTCGCCGATGGTTTTGACCGCGATACCGTGCTCGGCGAGCCCGGGAATGGGCAACGTGCGCGCGATCGAGCCGGGCGCGAGCACCAGCACGTCGTAGCAGTGCCGCTCTACCTGTCCGGCGGAGTTCTCGATGGTGGCGAACCGGTGGGCGTGGTCCACTCCGGTGACCCGGCCACCCACGACGTGGCAGCGCCGGAGCACCGGGCGCAGCGGCACGACCACGTGGCGGGGCTCGATCGATCCAGCCGCTGCCTCGGGCAGGAACGGCTGGTAGGTCATCTGCGGCTGCGGATCCACCACGGTGACCGATGCCTCGCCGTGGCGCAGCTTCGACTGCAACCCCAGCGCGGTGTACATCCCCACATAGCCGCCGCCGACGATGAGGATGCGCGGCGGGCCCCCCGGTGTGACACCCATATCACCAGTATCCCCCGACGCCGGCCAGTTCGGCCGCGCGGCGCAGCACGTCGGTCAGCATCGCTGGGGTGAGCCGGCCGGTGAAGGTGTTTTGCTGGCTCACGTGGTAGCAACCGAGCAGGTGCAGCCCGTCCAGGGCGAGCTCAGTGC
>JBOHFY010000076.1:0-6294 GCA_050699895.1 Pseudonocardiaceae bacterium | reverse complement strand
GCCTCAGGGCGGTCGCCGACGCGCTCGCCTAAGTTGAACGAGGCATACGGCGGCGCTGATACCCCGCCGTGCCGAGTGGTAACCACCCGCCGGATGCTGATGGTGCTCACCGCTTCATGAACGGCGGAACGTCCACCTCATCATCGTCGTCGAATTCGTCGGTTACTGGTACCGCCCGGCCCGGCACAGTCTTCACCGGACGGGTCGGCGACACAGCGCCACCCAGCCCGAGCGAGCCGGTGGCAGGCTTCCCCGCAGCGAGATCGGCCGGGGCCTGCCGCAGTGGGGCCGCCGCCGAGGCAGCGGCGGACCTGGGCGGCGGCCGACCGGCCGGACTCACCTGCCCGGCCTGTCCCCTGACCACCGTTCGCGCGGCCACCGGCGTCGGGTCCAGCTTCTTATGCGACGGCACACCGGAGTCGAAACCAGCGGCTATCACCGTGATGCGCACCTCGTCACCCAGCGAGTCGTCGATCACCGTGCCGAAGATGATGTTGGCCTCGGGATGCGCGGACTCCTGCACCAGCGACGCGGCCTCGTTGATCTCGAACAGACCCAGCTCCGAACCACCGGCGATGGACAGCAGGACACCGCGTGCCCCCTCCATCGACGCCTCCAACAACGGCGAGTTGATGGCCTTCGCGGCGGCTTGCACCGACCTGCCCTCCCCCCGGGCGGACCCGATGCCCATCAGTGCGCTACCCGCCCCGGACATGACACTTTTCACATCGGCGAAGTCCAGGTTGATCAGACCAGGGGTGGTGATGAGGTCGGTGATGCCCTGGACACCGGAGAGCAGCACCTCGTCCGCCGAGCGGAAAGCATCCATCAAGCTCACATTGACATCGCCCAGCTGCAGCAGCCGATCATTGGGAATGACGATCAGCGTGTCGCACTCGTTCCGCAGCTCAGCGATGCCGTCCTCGGCCTGACCGCCTCGCCGCTTACCCTCGAAGGTGAACGGCCTGGTGACCACGCCAATGGTCAGCGCACCCAGCTTGCGGGCGATGCTAGCCACCACGGGAGCCCCACCGGTGCCGGTCCCGCCACCCTCACCGGCGGTGACGAACACCATGTCAGCCCCCGTGAGAACCTCCTCGATCTCCTCGCGGTGATCCTCGGCGGCCTTGCGGCCGACCTCCGGGTTTGCCCCCGCACCGAGCCCGCGGGTGAGCTCCCGCCCAATGTCGAGCTTGACGTCGGCGTCCGACATCAGCAGCGCCTGGGCATCGGTGTTCACCGCGATAAACTCGACGCCGCTGAGCCCGACCTCGATCATGCGGTTGACCGCGTTGACGCCGCCACCGCCGATTCCGGCGACCTTGATCACGGCGAGGTAGTTGTGCGGAGGCGTCATCCGCTCGCGCCTTCGCGGTCCACCACGGTGCTATCCACCACAGGGCTATCCACCACAGGGCGGCCTTCCTCATCGCTGCCAGCACCCCGCCGACGTCCGGACAACTCCTGCTCCCCTCGGCGTGGCAGAACTCTCAACCTCATCTGGAGGATTAGAGTTATGTCAGCTCTGTGTCGTGAGCGACCGTAGGCACCGTCGCCGGCAGCGTCCAGCAGGCACGCCGGGCAAGGCGGCGATCCGGTGCCCGAGTGTATGCGGCAGCCGCATTTCACGACGACAGGGTCAGCATTGCTGGCAGCCCGGGATTGGTCACGATGACGTGCCGCTTCGGCGAGGGTGACCGCAGTACTCAGGCCGATCACTCCGGTGCCGATCACCAGGACCGGGGCGACGGTGGCCATCAGGCGGACCTAAGTTGCCGGGCCAGGGCGGCGTCGAGGGTAGGCAAGAAATCGCGGACGCACCCGTTGCGTGTGCAGCGGAGCAGCTTGCCGAGGGCCTACCCGGCGTGGCACGACTAGAGCCCCGCCGGGTGCTCACGCAGGCGCTCAGCTCGTGGGTTTGCAGCGGGTTCCCTCGGGCGGCAGCTGAAGGCTGGTGAGGTAGCTGACCCCGGCGGGATCGACGCAGTCGTTGCCTTGCAAGAAGGCGGTGTGTTGGGTTCCTTCGTAGGTCAGCAGGCGAGCGTTGAGATCGTGCGCAAGATTGACACCGGCCTGGTAGGGCGTGGCGGGATCCTGCGTCGTGGAGATCACCATAACGGTCGGAAGCCCAGGCGTCTGGGGGTGGTGCGGGCCGCCGGTGGATGGCACGGGCCAGAACGCGCAGTTGTCAAGGGCGGACGAGGGGGCTTCGCCGGTGTCGAGGAACGGGGCGACCTTCCGGTATTGGGCATCAACATCTCGGGCCACGTTCCGGTCTTTCATGGACGGATTGTCAACGCAGAGGACCGCCTGGAAAACGTCCATCTCGGCCGAGTAGGTACCGTCCGGCGAGCGTCCGTTGTAGACGTCCGCAAGGTGCATAAGGATGTCTCCTCGGCCCTGGGCGAGTTCCTGCATACCGCGGTTCAGCATGGACCAGAGGTCGGACAAGTACAGCGCCTGCACGGTGCCGATCGTGGCGTCGGAGTAAGACAGCTTGCGCCCGTCAGAGACGCCGACCGGTTGGTTGATCAGCGGCCGAACAAGGGCTTGGAATTTGCTCACAGCCTGGGTCTTGTCCTGCCCCAAAGAGCAATCAGCGCGAACCGCGCACCACGCCGCGAAAGCGTCGAAGGCTTTCTGGAATCCTTGACCCTGGCCAATGAGCTGAGCAGTGGGATCCTGCGCTGGATCGACAGCGCCGTCCAGGATCATTGCGCGGACATTCTTAGGAAAAACTTCAGCGTAGGTGGCACCGATCCGGGTACCGTAAGAATAACCGAGGTAAGTCAGCTTTTCATCACCAAGGGCTGACCGCATAACATCCATGTCACGGACCACCTCGTGGGTACCGATGTTCGCGAGCACATCTTTTCCGCCACCTTTGAGGCACCCTTCGTTGTCAGTCTTTTCTTGCGCTTCGGTCTTCGCCACACCGGCCGGTGAGGTATCGACGTTGAGGTTCATCAGGCGTTCGGCGTCGCGCTGCGCCGGAGTCCGGCAGACAACCTGCGGTTCGCTCGCGCCGACACCGCGCGGGTCAAAACCCACGAGGTCAAAACGCCGTCCCACGTCATTGTTCGCGATCGTGTCGGCCAAACTGGCGGCGGTGCTCATCCCGGACCCGCCGGGGCCACCCGGGTTGATCACCAAGGAGCCGACGCGCCGCGCTGGGTCCGACGCGGGCCGGCGGAGCAGGCCAACCTTGATAGCCCGGCCGTTCGGGTTGGTGTAGTCCAGAGGCACGTTCAGGTACGCGCACTGCAGACCGACGTCGGCGTAGGCCTTCTGGTCCCGCGGGGTCTTGGCGAACGAGGAACAGCCGCCCCACGACAGGTGCTGACCATAGAACTCTCCCAGCCCCGCGGGGACTGGGCCGACGGGGCCGTGCCGCACGGTGGTGCCGGCGGCGGATGTGCACGCCAGCGCTAAGGACGCCACCGCCGCGAGCGCCAGCCCGACAGACAGTGCAGACGCACGTTTCATGCCAGCCCCTACCCACATAAGGTGTTCGCTCACCCAGTAATGATCACCCATTAAGTGATCACTCAGTAATGATCACACTGGGCGACTGGACTCTTTCAACGGGTGAGCTTACTCATGGACCCGGCCGAACACTCCCAGCAGGTTGTCCTTGATCTCCGGCCGGCCGGCGGCGACGAGGGTGAACATCGCCTCCCGGACCAGCCGCTGCGCATGCTGCCCCGCGAGGATGCCCGAACTACCCACCGCCACCACGAGCGCGCCGGCGCAGCGGTAGGCAAGCTCGGATGCGGCGGCGCGGGCCGCCGGCAGTGTCTCGGGGGCGTCGAGCCCACTGTCGAGACGGTCGCGGATCACGCCGTGCTCAGCCCGCAGCAGCTCCGCGACCTCGGGCCGGCCAGCCTGGTTGATCATCCGGATGCACCGACCGGCGACTCCCATCGCTAGGCAACCGCTCAGCCGCAAGCTCATGGGTTGCTTGGCGAGGAAGTCGCGGTGCGAGACCTCAGCTGTGACCTTCGCGGCCGGCAGGACATAGTCCTCGAAGCGCAGCCGGACCGTGCTGCTGCCTTGAGCGGCCACCATGTGCAGCTCCTCGACGATGACGCCCGCGCCGGCCTCGGCGTCGATCAACCCGCTGACGATGGTGCCGGTGGGCTCCCCCGCCGCGAGCGCCGTATTGCGCGCTGAGACCAACAACACCTCGACGATGCCCCACCCGCTGACGAACGGAGCCTCGCCGCTCAGCAGCCAGCCGCCGTCGGTGGCGCTCGCCCACAGCCGAGGAGGCTGCGGAATCGCGCCGGCGAAGGCCGCCCCGCCGCGCAGCTCGCCCCGAATCGCCGCGCCGAGGTACTTCTCCCGCAGGTCCGCGTTCGCCGTACGGGTGAGACCTCGCACCACGCTGTGGTGCTGGAACCAGGTGAACGCTGTAGTGAGACACCCGCCCGACAGCGTCTCCAGAATCCCAGCCAGCGACTCGACGCCGACCTCGACGCCACCGTGGGCGACCTCGCCCACGAGACCATAAAAGCCCTGTGCGGCAAACAGGTCGAAATGGCTAGCCGGGATGGCTCCCTGAGCGTCGACCTCCAGGGCCGCCGGAAACAGTACTTCTTCCGCGATCATGTGGGCCCGCTCCACCATGCTCGCCACCCGAATAACGCTACCCGAGCCACGGTGTCGTTATCGCCGCAGCTGAGCACGACCCTCGACGGGGGTGACCTGGCCCACGGCTTAGCATCGGCGCGTGACCATTGACGCCAGCGCGCTGCTGGCTCACGCGCACCGCCCAGCGGCGCGGCTCACCCGGCGCGATGTCGCCCGCCTCCTGCTCAGCGTGCCCGCGGCGGAGGCGGTGGCCGCCATGCCCGGGCTGCGCCGCGAGCTGCTCGCGGCGGGTAACCCATTCTCGGCCAGCTTCTGGGAGTCCGCTGAGTCTGTCCTGCGCCGGATCGCCGAAGGCGGCGCCACCGTCGGCGAGGTGCACGGCTGGCTTGAGGCAACCGGGACCGAACCGACCGCGATCATCGGACTGCATGTGTGGGAGGACGAGCCGGCACGCACGCCGCTCGCCCATGAGTTCCATTGCCTACTCGTCACACACCTTGAGGAGCGCCTCACCGCGGGAGACACTGACCCTGACCGGTTGCTCGCTGACGACCCGGTAGCCACCCAGAAATACCGGGACCTGCAGGAACGCTGGATGACCTCGCCGTTGCCGGACGGCCGGGTGCCCATGGATGAACTGCTCGACGAAGCGGATGACGATTTCTTCGCCGAGTGGGACGCCGCCGAGCGGGCCGCTCTCGACGACCTCCAGGACATCCTTGCTGACGTAGGCGAACGCCCTCGGCCGGACGCGGAGCTCCATGCCGCCTGCCGGGGCCTGCGTACCGCGTTGCCGCAGGGGGGATGGCCGGCCGACCTGCTCCGGGCCGGCGGTGGGGTGGATCCGGGCAATCTAGACCCCGACGACGAGCAGCTGTGGCTACGGTTGGCCGCGGGCGTGGTCAGCCCGGTGGACGAGCCACCGGAGGACATCCCGGTCGACCAGCTCTCCGCGACCGCTCTCGATCACGAAGAGTGGTTGGAAGCGGTCACGGCGCTGGCGCGCGGCGGCCCCGGGACTCCCGCCTCCGCCGAGGACCTCGCCCAGTTCGTCGAGGGTGCCGACGATGACGACATCGACGTGCTGGCGGGATGGTTCAGCACCGTCGTGGAGCAATGGCAGCTGCTCGGTGCCGTGGACGATCGTGAGCGGCTCACTCCGCTGGGCTGGTGGGGCATCCCCGAGGCGCTCCTGCGGGTGTGGTCTCAGGACACCCCGTGAGGAGGCTCAATACCGCCAGCGGTGGGCGGCCACGACATCGTCCAGAGATCGGTCGGCCGCCCAGGCCGCGTCGGACCGGCGCACCGCGAGGAACGCGCCGAGCAGCTGCTCACCGAGCACCGCAGTGAGCAGCTTGGAACCGGTCAGCGCTTCCTCCTGCTCGGCGGGTGTTGTCGGCAGGTAGCGCAGGCCACGGGCCTCGCGCTCCTGGTTACTCCACTTACCAGGGTCGGTCTGAATCGGTTCGCCGGGGTCGGCGCGCTCACGCAACCCCGCCAGGCCGGCCGCGATCACCACCGCCAGCGCCAGATACGGGTTGGCGGAGGCATCGGAGACCTTGAGCTCAACATTGGCGTGGTCGGCACCGAGCAGCTCCGACCCGAGGACATAGCGCAGCGGCGCCTCGCGGTTCTCCACTCCCCAGAACTGGTAGGCGCTGGCGAAGTAGCCGGGTCGTAGCCGGGCCAGCGACGGCACAC
>JBOHFY010000075.1:0-12327 GCA_050699895.1 Pseudonocardiaceae bacterium | reverse complement strand
CATCGGCACCGACCAGCGCATGCTTTACCTTGAGTGGACTTACTGCATCCTGTTCCCCTTGCGGGAAAATTACCGCTCGATCGACCGTCCCGCCGAGTCATCGTCGGCGATATTTGACCGCTCCCTGGCCGAATTAATTACACTGCCCGCGACCGTGCTGACGCGTCGGCGGTCGGGGTTCGGCAGGAAAAAAATGCTGCCTCAGCGCGCCGGCGAGCTGGTGCCAGATCGTTACGGGGCCGCGAAGAGTATACGTGAGCTCGCGGCTGACACCGAGGCGCAGACCTACTTTCAAGACGCCGATACTGAACGATACGTCAATATCATGGATCGAGCGCTGGTCCGAGCGGTGGGGAAATTTCTCGAAGAGCGAGGATACTCGGTGGTGGAGTTCACACGAATGGCGGACCCTGTCATCAATAATTACAATGTTCAGGGCAATGTCACCAACTCAACGCTTGGCAACAACAATCGAAACACGCGGATGCCCACCGCCCCCGCCGGCCGGGCCAAGGGAGTGAAATGAGCATGGGGGGACCACGCCGGGGCCGGGATATTGTCGTCGGCGGCTCGATCACCGGCAGTGTCATCGGTGATGGCAACAGCAACATCGACATCACGATCGGCCCGGACGCCGAGACTGACTCCGCTTCTCTCGATGACCTGCGGGAGGCGATCGCGTCGCTGCGGGCCGAGGTCGAGGCCGCGGACAGTCGCGTTCAGTACGAACTCCAGACCATTGAGGACGAGCTCGGCGAGGATGAACCAGACGGGGAGACGGTCCGCAGCCGATGGAAGCAGGTGCTGAAACTGCTCGGGCCGCTGAAGGATCTGGCCAGTGTCGCCCAGATCACCGCCTCCATGCTCGCCCTCTTCAGCGGAAGCTGACAAGCCACCGGAAGGGATCCACCCGAATCACACGGCGAGCTTCGCTAACGGCCCCGGAGGGCAGCTCCGATGACCTACTGCACCCATTGCGGCACCCCCCGGGAGTCCGGTAACCGGTTCTGCACCGGCTGCGATGAGCGGGTGAGCGCGGCAGCACCCACCCGCCCCCACTCGCGGGGTCGAGTCGTGATCGCCCTGTCCGCGCTGGTCCTGGCCCTCGGGGGCGGTGGTGTCGCGGCGTGGGCAGCATGGGCCCACAGCACCACCTCCCCCGCAGCACCAAACCCCGCCACGCGGCCCGACCAACCGCAGGCCACAACGTCTCCGCCTGATCAGAACGACCCGCCACAAACCTCCTCAACCTTGCTGAGCAACGCCCAAGCGTCAGCTTCACACACGTCAGCTCGCGGTTACGATGCCGGCGGAAAAATGTCTACCTACGAACCGGAGAAAGCCATTGACGGCCTAGCGGACACCGCGTGGCGTTGCGACGGAGACGGTAAGGGTGAATGGATAGAGATCAGCTTTCAGAATAAGGTGACTCTCACGAGTATTGGCATAATTCCCGGCTTCGCCAAGACTGACCCTGTCAACCACACTGACCGTTACGCGCAGAACCGGCGAATTTCCGCCGTGAGATACACCTTCGATGACGGCAGCCACTTTGATAAGACTTTCGACACCAGCATCTCCTTCCGCTCCGCGCAGACCCTCGACCTGCCCGGTGTATCCACCAGTCATGTACGGATCACCATTCTCGACAGTGTGCCCGGGGAAGCCACCAATAGCCAACAAGCTTTCGACCAGATCGCTATCTCTGAGATCACTGTTTCAGGGCGATGACATCTCACGGGCGAACCGCGAAAGAGGCAGGTCCAATAATCACGAGAACGCCACCCAGCCGGCAGGGTTGGATAAGGTACCCAGCGCTACGCGGCGTCCTGCCTCAGGTGCTCGTCTCGTGTCTCGTTCCGCTCGCCGCGTGCGGGGCAGCCGAGCCGCCGGCCGCTCCCGCCGCCTCGCCGCCGAGCCGGTCACCGAGCGTGACCCCAGTAACGACCAGCTCGCACTCCGCGACGCCGGGCGGGCTCACCGTGGTACTCGACCCCGGGCATAACGGCGCCAACGCGCGGCATCGGGCGGAGATCAACCGCCAGGTCCCCAACGGCCGGGGCGGCACCAAGGAGTGCGACACCACCGGCACCTCCACCGACGCCGGGTATCCCGAGCACGCCTTCACCTGGGACGTCGCGCTCCGGGTCCGCGATGCGCTGACCGCCCGCGGGGTGCGGGTGGTGCTGACCCGACCGGACGACGCCGGGGTCGGCCCCTGTGTGAACGACCGCGCCGCGATCGCGAACCGGGCGGGTGCCGAAGCGAAGGTCTCCATCCACGCCGATGGAGCGGCGCCATCCGGGCACGGTTTCCACGTCGCCTACTCCGACCCGCCAGTGAACCCCAGCCAGGGCCCGCCGTCGGTCAATCTGGCCACCGCGCTCGCCCGGGCGTTGCGCGCGGGCGGCTTCCCCGCCGCTGACTACATCGGCTCTGGTGGCCTGTATCCCCGCGCGGACCTCGCCGGGCTGAATCTCACCCAGATCCCGGCGGCGCTGGTCGAGTGCGCCAACATGCGCAACCCGCGGGAGGCCGCGCTGGTGTCCACACTGCAAGGCCGGGCCCGCTACGCGGCGGCCATCGCCGACGGCATCATGGCCTGGCTCACCTCGCGGTGAGTACCTCACGGTGTCACCGGCGCTTCCGTCGATCCTGCAACGAGAGATCGACCGAGCGGTGTCGGAGGGCACGACGATCTCACTCATCCTGTGCGGATCAGCGATGTCGGTGATGGGCGGGCTGCTCGCCGGAAATGCGCCGCTGCGCGGGCGGGCCACTCTCGAGCTGGTGATACGCCCGTTTGACTATCGGTTGGCAGCTCGCTACTGGAATGTGGCCGACACCAGGCTAGCTGTCCAGGTGCACGCCATCGTCGGTGGCACGCCAGCCTATCGCCGCTTCGTCAGCGACGATTTCCCCGAGAATGCGGCCAATTTCGACGAGTGGGACTGCGGACGGTGCTGAATCCGGCGAACCCCTGTTCCGCGAGGCTCGCTACCTCCTGGAGGAAGCGGCCGACGTGCGGCACACCGCACTCTACCACTCCGTCCTCGCCGCGGTCGCGAATGGTAACGAGACCTGCGGCAGCATCGCTGGATACATCGGTCGCCGGGCCGCGGACATCGGTCACCACCTCACTGTATTGGAGGACTGCGGGCTGCTGCGCCGGGAACCCGATGTCTTCCGGTCCGGCCGATCCCGCTATCGGGTAGACGATCCGTTGATCAACTTCTATCAGGTAGTGATGCGTCCGCAATGGGGGCTGCTGGAGAGCGGTCGCGCGCGCCCGGTGTGGCAGGCCGCCACCGAGCGGTTCTCAGCCCAAGTACTCGGGCCGCACTTCGAGCAGATATGTCGAGATTACGCTCTGGCCGCCCCGGCCGAATTGTTCGCCAGCCTACCCGGCGAGGTCGGCTCTGGAGTCGTGGCCGATCCAGCCCGGCGCAGCCAGATCGAGGTCGACATCGTGGTATTCGCGCCAGGTGAGCCGCGCCGGATCCTGTCGCTTGGTGAAGCGAAGTGGGGTGACGTCCCGGGCACACGCCACCTGGATCGCCTCCGCAGGGCCCGGGACCTGCTCGCCAGCCGCGGGTACGACACCCGCGACACCGTGCTCACCCGCTACGGCCGGGTCGACCGCGACCTCAATATGGGCCGCGACCGCGTACTGGCCGTCGGTTTGGACGACCTGTACGCGGAAGCAGGCACCATCGTGTAGGCGGGTGAGACAATCACGCGCTCTCACGAAGTTCACTGAATGACTCTGGCGCGGACCTTTGGTGTGGGATGACGGTACTGTGGTCCTGGTGCCCGTGGCTTACCTCACCAGAGTCGGCGACAGCGTCTCCGAGACGGTCCGGGCCAGCTGGGGTAGCTCTTCTTCGTTCTTGGGAACGCTGGTAGCACTCGATCAGCTCTCTTCGTTCTTGGTCGCGGCGGTAGTTCTGGATCATCTCGGCCCAGAGCTCGGCAACCACTTTCGCGTCCCCCAAGTTATCGAGCTTCTCAGGCCAGTTCACATAGCGGCGCCCGTCACTGTCGATAGCCTGGTAGGGTAATGTCAGACCGCCATCCTCAACCTGGCGAACGGGTTGAAAAACGATGTACACTCGCCAACCCACACTCGGCTGGTAATCAATCGCGAAGCCGTAGTCAGCGAGCCCATCCCTCGTCCGGTAAGCCATGACAGCCATGGTGTTTCCTCCTCTACCAGGGTCACCCTTACCTGAGGGATGATCCCGCCTGCTCACCCATGATGCCACGCCACCCGCAGCGTCAACCATCCCCGCACAGCTGATCTCCACACACCCTCAGTTAATGTAATCAGGCTTAATAAGATGATGTAGATCGGGAGGTTTTCTACATCTGTGGGATGACAGTAACCGACCCGCTCGCGGAAGCAGCAACAGCACCGCCTGCGCCCGGGCTCCCGCCTGCTCCAGAGCTCCCGAACTCAACAACAGAGCTGTGCTGACCGCGCACAACAGCCTTGTTGTTGAGTTCGCCGAACCCAGGCGCAGCTGGAGCTCGGGAGGGAGATCCGACCAGCACACAACCCTGTACGCGATCGTAAAACGGCCGTGCCCGAAGTCCCCGACGGCGCCCCATACGACGTCCAGCGCCTCGGCTCAGTCGACGTCGCTGGTGCGGACGCTGCCGAGGAACGCCCGCCACTGGGTGCGGGTGAACGCCAGGACGGGCCCGGCGGGGTCCTTGGAGTCCCGCATCGCGACCCGGTCGCGCAGCTCAGCGAGCTCGACGCAGTCGGTCTGGCCTGCGTCACCGTGGTTGCTGCGGCTGCTCTTGCGCCACGCGGCGCCGGACACATCGGTCGACTGCACGGTGCTCGCCTCGTTAGTTCTGGGTGGTCACAGGTCAGCGGCCAGCCGCTCGACGAGGGCTACCGAGTCGCGCGGGCTCAGTGCCTCGGATCGCAGCCGGTCGAACACCAGCTTATACCCGCGGACGTCGGCTTCCTTGTGCACGTGCGTGGCGCTCACTGCATTCTCGGTGTAGGCGATCGCCGGTTCGTCCGGCTCGGCGAAGCCGAGCACGGTGAACGAGCCACTCATGCCCTGGTGCGCGCCGACCGAGACGGGCATCACCTGCAAACACACCGACGGTAGCGTGGTCTGTCTGACCAAGTGCCGCAGTTGTTCCCGCATCACCTCCACCCCGCCGACCGGACGGTGCAGCGCTGTCTCGTCCACGATGGCCACCAGCTCCAGTGGCGGGCCCTCGGTGAGCCTGCGCTGCCGGAGGAGTCGGATCCGCGCTGAGCGGTCGAGGTCGGCCTCGGTCTGATGCGGTACGCCGTTGTCGAACACCGCGCGGGCATAGCCGGCGGTCTGGAGCAGCCCGGGGATGTGGCCGAGGTGGTAGCCGTGCACCACCGCAGCCTCGGCCTCCAGCGCCACGTATCCCGCGAAGTTCAGACCATAGGCGTGCCACCAGCCCTTCTGCTTGGCTTCTCGGGTCATGTCGATGATCTCGGCCCAGCGGTCACCGCCGACGTCGTAGAGGTCGAGCATGCTGCGCACGCCGTGCACGTCCACGCCCTGATCGGCGGTCTCGATCCGGCCCAGCTTGCTGGCCGACCAGTCCAGCTTCGGCGCCGCCTCCTCCAGGCTGAGCCCAGCCTCCTCCCGCAGCTGGCGCAGCGTCCTGCCCAGCTGCCGCTGCCGCAGCGTCCCTTGACTACCCACACCACCCCCATCGTCGGCACCACATCATCACCCTGAGTAGGCCGAACTGGGAACCCACTCGCGCCCGCCCCAGCGGCGTCCCTCCACCCGGACTCTAGGAGGACCATTGCACCGAACACGGGCGGCACGACCAGATCAACAGCAAGACCGCGCCATCTATGCCTCGTATGAGCGTCAGCGCGGGTGGCGGGTACGGGTCTCACAGCGTCGGAAGTACGGGTTGGCTGTTTTCTAACGCCTGAGCTGCACTGTGGTCCGCGCCTGTACGGTACGGACCAGCTATGTTCCGTCGAGGAAAATTAGGTTATTCGTGAACCACTGTAACCCGACTGGCCGTGTTACTGAGAGCCTCTGGGACATACGCTCGGAGTGCTCGTCTACTGGGCGTCTTCACACGGAACTGCGAACCGCAAAGGTTGGCTAGTTGTTATGCATGTTGACATACAACAGGACCGTGCACTTACGCAGCTAGTGCTGAAACCAACAGTGTTCTGCTATCACCGATGTCCTTACTGTGATCTTCGACAAGACTACTATAAGGATATGGTGGCGTCCCGCAAGCAGTCGCTACGGCTAGTTTCAATCAAAGGCCGCATACCGAATCCTGGACACATGCCGCTTGAGATGGCGCTGCATGCTATTGAGCATGGAGTGTCTTTGGGGATGAAGTCGCTACAGCTAAGTGGCGGTGATCCGCTCCTCTATCCGTACCTTCTCGAGGTTATACGGGCCGGAGCGAGCTATCCCGGTGTCTTCGTCTTCATGAACTCGGTTGGCACCGATGTCACCACCGAGCGTGCCCGTGAGATCATCGAGGCTGGCCTAGGAGCCTGGAGTTTTTCCATAGACACACTCGTTCCCGCCAAGTACGAAAAACTTCGTGGTGTGCGGGGCGCATTGGCCACGATTATGGCGGCGGTCCAAGCGGTTCGAGAAGCCGCGGCTGACCGTCCTGACTTCTGCATCAATTATATGACGGTTATTACTCGGCATAACTTCAGGGATATTCCGGACGTGGTTCGCCATTGCGTCGAAACGGGTGTGGCTTCCATTTATCTGATGAACGTGTATGGCGATCTGACGGGTGCATCTCTCCTCGCCGAGCCGGAGATTCGCGAATTCCGAGATGAGACCGTTCCTGAGATTCTGAAGATACTCAGGGAGAAGAACACCCCCGAGATCGTTCAGACCAACGCGGCGTCGGTTATGGCGAGCTTCTTCTCGGCCGACAACCCGGACTCGAATTACGCACAAGGTGTCTATTGGACTGACATGGAGTCGGTACGGCAGGCGTGCAATACCCCGAATCACTACGCTCTCGTGGAGCCAGACGGCAGAGTCCTGCCGTGCTGTCTAGTGGAGATATCCCACGAGGGCGAAGTTGGCAGCGTCTCAGATCGATCGCTCGCGGACGTGTGGACAGACGAGGGATACCGTCAGTTCCGCAAGGAACGGATACCGTTCTGCCAACGCTGCTCGTCTCCACGAAACCGCACACTGGGGCTGATCCCAAAGATGTGTAGGCAGTTCGATGAGTGACGCTGGCCCGCTCATGACGGTGGTGGTCGCCGTGAATGCCGACCGAAGAGTTTACCGGTTGCTGCGCTCGCTTCTCGACCAAACCCAACCGAGGCACACCTATGAGGTGATTGTTGTCGAGAACGGCAGTTCCGTGCTTGCCGACGTCGGCGCCCTAGACGCTGGCGTCGTGCGGTATCTGCATTCGCCGGAGCCCAACGCGGCCGCGGCGCGCAACATGGGTCTACGTGCCGCGCGAGGTCGCTATCTGCTGCTCACCGACGCTGACTGCGTTGCCCGGCCTGACTGGGTCGAGCGGATGAGCCGTCATCTAGCCGATGGAACCCTGGCTGCCGTAGGCGGCGCCATCGTCAAGTACGAGCCGAAAACATTGACGCAGCGGTTCGGGATCACGGTAGCCAACGGGCAGACAGAGCTAAATTACCTGCCGGCTCTGCCACTGCCGTACGTGGTCGGCGCGAATTCCGGCTTCGTCACCGCGACTCTGCGTCAAGTAGGCGGGTTCGACGAGGCGTTCAGATCCGGCAACGACGTTGACATCTGTTATCAGCTCGGGTTAAGCGGCTATCGCATTGGCCTCGCCCCGGACGGCGTGGTTATGCATGAGGACCGAGCTTCAGCAAAGGAACACTTCCATCGCTTCAAGAACTACGCTATCTATCAGGTTCTCCTGCACGCCAAGTATCGAGACATTACCGGCAGAAGATTCATACTGAATCCGTACCCCTTCAATCGTGTCTGCTCGGCAGTCTGGTCGGCACCGGCTGCCCTCATGCAGATGCTGCGCGGCGACACCGGCCCGGCATCAGAGCTATTCTTGAAATTGATCGAAGCTGCAGGCGTGTGGTACGGCGACATTATTGGCTCCGTGCGCTACCGTCAACTCTACCTCTAGCGGCTTAATCATCAATGATCCTCCTGAGGAGGTAGAATCAATGACTACAGTCCCAGAACATAACCGCCACGATCATACGCGGGTGCGCCACCTAACCCGGCGGGGCGTACTGTGGCTGGGCCTGCGATGTGACGTCCAGTGCAAGTTCTGCTACGACGAACACCTAGCCAAGCGGGACAAGATATGGATCGCCGTCGATGAAGCGACCCGCACGCTCGACAAGTTCCGGTATTACTACCAGAACACGGCCGTTGACTTCATGGGTGGAGAGCCGACGCTGCACCCCAAGGTCCTCGACATTGTGTCGCATGCAGCCCGAATCGGTCTTCGTCCTACCGTTATTACTCACGGTATGCGTCTGGCTGAGATGGATCAGGCAGAGGCGTATGGCCGGGCTGGGGTTTATGATTTCTTGGTCTCAATCCACGGTGTCGGCGAGACGGTGTCGATGATTCACGGCCGGGGTGCGGGAAATTTCGAACGTCAGATGCGGGCACTTGATAACCTTCGGGCTTTAGGCATTCCGTTCCGTTTCAACGTCACTATGATTCGTGACAACCTGGCGCAGCTCGTAGAAATCGTCGAACTCGCTGGAGAGAAGGGTGCCCGAGTCGTCAATTTTCTGACGTTCAACCCCTATTTCGAGTGGGGTCGTGATGTCGAGATTGAGTTTCAGGCACGACACTCTGAGATTGCGCCCTACCTAACAAGAGCAATTGACAAGTGCTCAGACCTAGGCGTTGAGGCGAACGTGCGGTACATGCCGCCATGTCAGCTGCCCGGCTACGAGCCGCATGCCTATACCGGCTTCCAACTCCCATACGATCCCCACGAGTGGGACTACAACAGCTGGTACGACGCCGGGCATCCGGGTACGCCCTCAGGGACGTGGTATTGGGACGCGTCCAAGAGGCAACAAGCGCGCCACAATTACATGCACGTTGCAGCATGTGACGATTGCGTCTTGCGCCCGATATGTGACGGCTTCCACGCTCAGTACGTCGCTCGTTGGGGCGGCAGTGAGGCGGTGCCATATACTGGTCAAGCAGTGACGGACCCCTGCTATTTCGTGCAGCACCAGCAGAAAATCGACTGCATGCAGGCAGATAGCGGCACTGACCGCGAGGTACAGCGCCAGCACGCTGGTGTCCTGTCGCTCACACAATTTCACGCCACGCACGACCACCGAGCTGGAGTGCGTGGTTCGTCAACGACGGGGACACCATGAGCGGACTGACACTGACCTTAGCAGTGTTGCTCATCGGCATGACGATGCGCCAGGGTCTAGTCCTCACTGCTATTTTCCGTTCACACCGCTTTCTCATACGCGAACTTCCGGTCGAGAGCAACCTGCATCTTGGCCCGAGACCAATCTTCTATATCGTCATCCCCGTGCTGCGCGAAGCAGACATCCTCCGACAGGCGGTCGATCATTTCGAGGTCGTCACCAAGGGACACGACGCGACGGTGATCGTCGTCACGACCACCCGAGAGAAGTACGAGCACGAACGGTACCCCGATGCGGCGGACACGATACACGTCGCCGATGAACTCGCGAGGGAGGGCAGGTGCATCCACCTCCATTATCCAGACCCGTCTGGGTTGAAGGCAGACCAGCTGAACTTCGCGGCAACCTACTGTGCGTCAGTGACATCCGCCGAGATACGCCTGTCGCAGACATTTCTCCTCTGTTACGACGCCGACTCGCGACCGAGCGTTAATTCACTAGCGTGTTTCGACACAGCCATAGCTCAACGTCGAAGCGTGGACGTGTTCCATCAGTCATCACGCTTTGAGTTGCGCCAGAACGAAACCACGGCGGCTACCGGGTTGATACTCTGGCTTCGGCAGGCGGTCGCCGAAGCAGGCGCCTTGCGCGCAAACCGGTTCGTGCTCGCCTACGAAGTTCCCCGGCTACTTAATCGGTCCCCAACCGCCAACTTGTTGAAGCAGCAATTGTGTTCATACGTGTACACGCACGTGACTGGACACGGGCTGTGCGTGCGCCTATCGCTGCTACGGGCGTTGCCATTACCGCGACAGTCCCCTCTGGAGGACATGCACTACAGTTTTCTTCTCGGATCGAGGAATCTCGCTCTGCAGCCAGTGCCAAGCTTGGACGTCGCGGAAGTACCGAGTTCGCTTCGTGCGCAGGTGGAACAGGCGTCGCGGTGGTTTTATGGTCCAGGCCGGTTCGGCCGCTACCTCCGTGATCCGGTGACTACCGTCGGGTGGCGAGCCCGGCTTCTGGCGACCTCCGCGTTCGCAATATGCATCGAGTGGCTGAGCTGTGCGATCTTGCCGGTTGCGCTTGGTGTAACACTCTTGGTCTGGCCGGCACGTAGTGTCCTGTGGGCCTTGACGGCTGCCTTCGTGACCATCTATGCCTGCCAGCTCGTGGCCACGGATCGGTTCTTGGGTGCGGCGTCAGCGCCCGCGCGACGGCTAGCCCGGCTCGTCGCCTACCCGATCAGCTGCACCCTGTTCGGAGTCGGTGGCGTGATCGGAGCTATTCGACTATTGTGCGGCGGATCAGGCGTCGGCAAGACCGAGCACCGTCGGCGATGACCGGCCAGCTGCCAACGATTGCTATCGAAGGACCGTGTTGCGCCGGCAAGACGACGCTCGCTCACGGTCTTGTCGAAGAATCTTCCGCACTGTCAATCGAATACGTTCGAGACTATTCAGATCACGTTGGCGGCGGCAGATTTCTACCTCCACCGGTCCCCACGTCGCTGGCCGAGGAAGAACTGATTCTCAACCGATTTCTGGCGATCGAGGCCGATCGAACCGCCCGGATTCGCACGATGACACTGGAGCCGGATCTGATTATAATAGATCGCAGCGTACATACGCTATTGGCGCACTGCTTCGCGCTCCAGCGACTGCTTAACGATGACTATTTTGGTCTTGCTCGGCGTGTTATCGGAGATTCAGGCGTTCCGCTTTGGCCGGATCACCTATTATACTTGGACACACCTCAGTGTGTCATCGGGGCGCGAAATGGCGGCAAGTTTGCGCCAGACAGTATTTTCATCGATGCCGGCTTCAACGCCGGTGTGCGGTCCTACTTCCAACAGGTGGCCGGGGTACCGAGCCCGCGTGTCGTCTGGTTAGATGCGTCGGTCGATGCCACCATGGTCCGCAGACTTGCCGCAGCTCAGCTCGTGCAGTGGCTCGAACGGCAGGACCTCAGATGAGAGGAGGCAGGTGAAACAGCTCACGGTGCCGCTCTGGCGAAAAGTTGTATTTGTCGACTGGCATGGCGTGTTGTGTCGCGACCCGTTTTGGATGTCGATTCTCGACAGTAACCATCCCCTCAGGCCGCAGCTCGAGGAAAAGCTGGCACAGATCTTCTCGCGCGATGTTCCGACGGCGCACGAGTGGATGAGGGGGCAGATTTCGTCCGCTGAGATAATTTCAGCTATGGATATCGAGTTAGGTCGACGCTATGGGGACAACTTTCTTCATAGACGACTAGATGTGGATTGTCGCCGCATGCGGGTCAACGTTGAACTCTTCGAAATACTTCGCGTCTTGCGAACCAAGGCTTTGATCGTCATTGCGACCGATAACATGGACTGTTTCGCTCGCGCCTTCGATTATGTTAGAAACCGAGCTCGACGGTCACCAGAGACCGCCCGGACTCTGGCCGACTGGGCGATCTTCTGCGACGATATTGTCTGTTCGAGCGACGTTGGCCGACTCAAGAGCGAAGACCCTGAGGGCTTCTTTGGCCCGTGGCTATCGGCCCATGGACTATCATTTGCTGACGCGCTGCTCATTGACGATCGCGCAGACAACTGCGAGGTATTCGCACGACGTGGCGGCTGCGCGGTGCAGTGGAAGATGGGCACCAACCAGATCAGCGAGGTCACCAAAGCCATCGAACGATGGATGGAAGTCCCCACTGGGAGTTAGGGCCGGGCTCGTCGGCCGGTCAACGACCCGTTCATGCCCTGGTGCACACCGACCGAGACCGGTAACACCTGAAAGCACACCGGCGGCAATGCTGCCTGGCTCACCAGGTGCCGCAATTGGTTCCTCATGACCTCCACCCCGCCGATGGGGCGGCGCAACACCGTCTCGTCCACGATGGTCACCAGCTCCAGCGGTGGGTCCTCCGTGAGCCTGCGCTGGCGGAAGAGTCAGATCCGCACTTCGCGGTCGAGGTCAGCCTCGGTG
>JBOHFY010000074.1:0-5120 GCA_050699895.1 Pseudonocardiaceae bacterium | reverse complement strand
TGACCGTGCAGGGTTGCACGGTCACGCCTCACTTTCGGCGATCACCACTATCGAGTACCCGGGCCCCGGCGCGGCACCGCCGGTTGAGGCGATGGAGCCCAGAACTCAGTCGGCTGGGGTGGTTTTTTGGGCTTGGGTGAGGGCGTCGATCACCATTTCTAGCCAGCGGAGGCTGCGGCGGTAGCTTTCGGTGTCCTGAGCAGACGGCGCCGGGGGCAGGATGCGGTCCGGGGAACCGGTGATGCTGACCCGGCCGGACACGTCCAGCACCACGTGCAGGGTCTCCAGCATCCAGCCCCACTCGGCGGCGGAGGGGTAGCCCTGGCCGGGGAGCGCGACCACACCGCCGTACCGGGGCAGCGTGCCGAGCACCCGGGTCAGGCTGTGCTCCAAGTCGTGCAGCACCCAGCCCTCCCAGAGCTGGCGGACCGGACCGGTCTCCGTCGTGCCGCACCAGTAGTCCACCACGTAGGCGAGCCGGCCGTCGATGGTGCCGATGGGTACCGGCAGCCCGGTGACCTGGGCCAGCGGGTCGTCCGTGCAACCAGCTAGCTGCCAGCGCACCAGCTCGCGCAGCCAAGACCACTGTTCGCGCAGGAAGCGAACCCCTTCCGGCGACAACGTCAGCAGTAGTTGCTCGCCTTGGCGGTCGCATATGACCATCGTCTTGCTCAGCCTCCCCTCCCGCGAATGATCGTCGGGAGGTTATCGCGTCAACCACCCGAGGGAGGGCGATTTTCGCGGCGCGTCGCGAGCGAGCAGATATCGTTTCGGTAATGCCCACCCGGCAGGTGCACCCGCTCGAGGCGCTGGTATGCCTGCTCCCGCGCGGCGGCGAGGTCGACGCCGGTCCCCACCACGGAGAGCACCCGGCCACCGGCCGATACGACGGCCCCGTCGTCGCGGCGGCGGGTGCCCGCGTGCAGTACCCCCGCCCCCGCCGCCCCGGTGATCACATCTCCGGTTCGCGGGATGCCGGGATATCCCCGCGCGGCCAGCACGACGACCACCGCGGCACCCGGGTCCCACCGCGGCGCGGGCTGGCGGGCCAGCGCACCGGTGGCCGCGGCCCGCAGCAACCCGGCCAGCGGCGTGCGCAGCAGCGCCAGCAGGACCTGGGTCTCCGGGTCACCGAAGCGGCAGTTGAACTCGATCACCCTCGGGCCCCCGGCGGTCAGGGCTAGACCGGCGTACAGCAGCCCGGAGAACGGGACTCCACGCCGAGCCAGCTCGTCCACCACTGGCTGCACGACCCGGTGAGCGACGTCGGCGGCCAGCGACGGCGGGGCCCAGGGCAGCGGGGCGTAGGCGCCCATCCCGCCGGTGTTCGGGCCGGCGTCTCCGTCGCCGACCCGCTTGAAATCCTGGGCGGGTAGCAGCGGCAACACCGTGCGCTCGCTGTCAACCAGGCAGAACAGCGAGACCTCCGGACCGTCCAGGTAGGACTCCAGCAGCACCGGGTGGCCGGCGTCAAGCAGGGTCAGCGCGTGCGCCCGGGCCACTTCTCGATCCCCCGTGACCACGACTCCCTTCCCTGCGGCCGGCCGGTCGTCCTTGACCACCCAGGGCGGGTCGAAGTGGCTCAGCGCCGCGGCGAGCCGGCCGGGATCGTCCACCAGCTCGCCGCGCGCGGTGGGCACCCCCGCGGCGGTCATCACGTCCTTGGCGAACGCCTTGGATCCCTCGATCCGCGCCGCGCCGGCGCCGGGGCCAAAACACGCGATGCCGGCCGCACGCACGGCGTCGGCCGCGCCGGCCACCAGCGGCGCCTCGGGGCCGATCACCACCAGGTCGGCCGACCATGACGTCGCCAGGCCCGCGACCGCGACCGGATCGGTGACGTCCACACCGGGCTGCTCGGCCAGGACCGCGGTGCCGGCATTGCCGGGCGCACAAGCCAGCGCGGTGACCGCCGGGTCGCCGGACAAAGCCAGCACCAAGGCATGCTCGCGAGCGCCAGCACCGATCACGAGAACTCGCACGGTGCGCAGGGTAGAAGACGCCGGCCCGTGCCACCCCCTCCGGTCGGCGGGAATGATCAGCTCAGCGGTGCTGGTTGGTATACTGTCGCAAATATCGGGGGGCCTAGCACCGCTAGGGGCGCGAACTGGTGGGCACAAGCTGAGTGGTGGACAAAACCAGATGAGTGGCCCGACCCAGCCCCTCTCCCGGGCGGAGCTGACCCGCGCCTGGTTAGCCGCGATGAGCCCGACCGCCGAAGTGCCGATCGTGGGCGGGTGGGTCGAGCAATGCCTGCGGGACCAGCTCAACCGGCTGGTGGATGCGCTCGCCCGGGAGCCGTTGTGCCCGGAACCCGCAGCGGACGTCGGCACCGAGCTGGTGGCCCGGGGCTTCACCGGTGACCAGAGCCTGGGTAGCACCGTGGAGATCCTCGGCCATGCCCTGCCCAGGCTGCCTGAGCTGCGCACCGTCGAGGGGCTGGCCGGCAAGGTCGTGTCCGTGCTCGCCGCGCTGGCCTCCGGATACGCGGCGGCGCTGCGCTATCGAACCCGAGCCGAGCGCGAGAGCTGGTTCTGGGAAGTGTTCGACACCGCCCCGGTAGGGATGGTGATCAGCCGGCTGGATGGCACCGTCACCGAGACCAACGGCGCGCTGACCAAGATCCTGCACTACCCGCTCGGCGGGCTCACCGGCCACCACCTGAGCGAGCTCGTCCACCCCACCGACGCGGCGCCGCTGCGGAGCGCTTATCAGGCGCTCACCGACGGCAAGCGGGACCGTTTCCCGTGCCGAGTCAAGGCGCTGACCGGGCACGGGGACCCCACGTGGGTCACGCTGACCGGGTCGGTGCTGCGCGACGCGACGGGCAACCCGACGCGGCACGTCACTATGGTCGAGGATGTCGCCGACCAGCAGCTGCTCGAGCAGCGGGTGCGGCACCAGGCGCTGCATGACCTGCTGACCGGGCTGCCCAACCGGCTGCACTTCGCCGGTCACCTCGACTCAGTGCTCGAGCGTGACCGCGGCGCCGCCGTCATGCTCTGCAAGATCGACTTGGATTGCTTCGCGGTGGTCAATGAGGGCCTCGGCATGGGCTTCGGCGACCTTCTGCTGCGATCGATCGCCACGCGGCTCCAGTCACTGTTCGCCGAAGAGCACGCGTTCGTCGCCCGGTTCGATGACGACGAGTTCGCGATCCTCGTCGAGGAGTCGCCGGCCACCCCCAACGCCGCCACCCTCGCCGCGCGCATCAACGCCGAGCTGTCCGAACCGGTCTACCTCGCCGGCCGAGGGCTCGCCGTCTCGGCGTGCATGGGCATCGTCGTGCGCCGCACAGCCTGGGAGGCTGATACGAAAGAGCTGATCCGCGCCGCGGAGGCGACGCTGCACCGGGCCAGGCGAACCGGCCGAGGGCAGTGGGACCTGTACGACCCACCCGCCGACGCCACGCAGCGGGCCCGGTACAGGCTGGCCACCGCGATGCCCGAGGCCTGGGAGAATGGCCAGGTCACACTCTCCTACCAGCCGCTGGTACGGCTCGATCCGGCGGCGACCGACGCTGGCCGGACCGTGGCGCTGGCGGCGCTGCTGCGCTGGGAGCATCCGGAGCACGGTGTCGTGGAGCACCGTGTGGTGAAGCACGAGGATTGTCTCGCGCTCGCCGAGCAGACCGGCCTGGTCCTCACGATCGGGCCGTGGATGGTGCGGCAAGCCTGCGAGCAGCTCCGCGGCTGGCGCGACCGACTCGGAGTGGCGGTGCCACCGGTCCGCATCGACCTGACGACGTACCTGACTCAGGATCCCGACCTGGTGGCGGTGGTGCGCGGCGCCTTGGCGGCGACCCAGCTGCGACCGGAAGACATCCAGCTCGGGATGCCGGTCGAGGTCATCGTCGCGGGGCATGGCGACGCGGTGGACAACGTGGTCACCCTGGCCGACATCGGGGTGCGCACCGTGCTGACCCGGTACGGCCAGGCGCTGGGGAACCTGGTCCTGCTGGAATCCCTGCCGGTGCAGGGGGTGGAAATCGCCGGCTCGTTGGTGGACGCCGCCGCGCGGAAACCCGACTCAGTGGTGCACGCCGCGGTGGCCAGCATGATGCCACTGATCCGCCGCACCGGCGCCGCCGTGGTGGTGGCGGGTATCGACAACACCGAGCAGGTGAGCTGGTGGCGCGGCGCCGGTGCCGACTCGGCACGTGGCGCCGCGCTCGCCCCGGCGGTGGCGCCCCAAGACATCCCCGCGTTGCTGCGCTGATGGCCGGGCCCTCCCGCCTGGTCAAGCACCACATCTTCTGGATCCGTGTCAAGAGGTTACCGACGGTTTTCACCCGATGGGGCGTCTCGCGACTCGTGGCTCGGCAAGTACCTTCGGGTGGTCAGGCAACGACACCGGAGGTTCACATGTTCGACATCACTACCGCCCAGCCACTCGCCACCTTCTGCCCAGACCAGTGCGGCTGCGGAGACCCCGCCTGTCCGCAACTGTTCATCGACGACTCCGCCCCGGCCGAGCAGCGCGTCGTGCTCACCGACGATTTCGGCTCCGTGGTCCGGATGAGCGCCGGGCAATTCGGTGACCTGCTCGCCCAAGCCAAGAACGGAGCCCTGGACAGCGTCATCTGATCAGTACCACCGGCGATGTTCCCGAACTCAACAGCAGCGTTACCCCGCTCCCCGCGAACAGCTCTCCTGTTGAGTTCGGGACATCTGGGGGGTTCCGGGGGATGTAGGCGGCATTCGGAATTGAATGGCGGGTGATGGCGTCACAGAGGGCGGAGTTCGATCGTCTGGTGCCGGCTGGGGCCTACCCCGATCGCGGAGATGGGGGCTTGGCAGAGTTGCTCTAGCCGGGCTACGTAGGCTTGGGCGTTGGGGGGTAGCTCGTCGAGGGTGCGGCAGTGGGACAGGTCCTCCCACCAGCCGGGTAGCTCCTCATACACCGGGACGGCGTGGTGCAAGTCGGTCTGGGTCATCGGCATCTCCTCGGTGCGCCGGCCGTCGACCTCGTAGGCCACACACACCGGCACCGGGTCCAGACCGGACAGCACATCAAGCTTGGTCAGGAAGAAGTCGGTGATCCCGTTCACCCGCGCCGCGTAGCGCCCGATCACCGCGTCGAACCAGCCGCCCCGCCGGGCGCGCCCGGTGGTGACCCCG
>JBOHFY010000073.1:0-8360 GCA_050699895.1 Pseudonocardiaceae bacterium | reverse complement strand
GAACAGCTCATCTTCACCGGCGAGGACACCGCGATGGCGACCCTGCTGCTGTCGGTCATGGGCGCGTTCGCCGCGTTCTCTGGTATCTCGACATGCCGTGCTGCTGACGTCCCCGACTTGGGGGTTGCTGTCTGATGCAGTGAGCGCCGACGGAGGAGGCCGGTGTGCAGGTGGTCAAGGTGCGGGATGGCGGGATCGCTCGCCGGGTCAGTACCATCCGGACCTACACCCGCCCCACCACCGACGACCGAACCAAGGCCCTCAACCTTCTACCCACCGGCCGCTGACCAGTGTCGATGGCCCGATTACACATATCTGGTTGCTACCCGTCCTACACTGGATGCATCTCCCGCCCCGTGTTGGGGAGTGGCGTGGTGATGTGAGACACCGTCGGGTACTTGCCGGTGTGATGGTGAGGCTGTTGGCTGGAGGTGATCGGTGTGCCACTGGTGGGCCCGGGTGTGGCGAGCTCGTAGTGGCGCTGCGGCATTGCTGATCCGGAAGTGGGGGGGTCGCTGGTGCGCCTGGACTGGGGGATGAGAGAAGGTCGGTGCCTGCCGACCCCTAGGGCCTCGGCTGTGGGGCCGTTTCGGTTTGTGCGCCCAGTGGTGCGCGTGGCCACCGCCGGGCTGGTGATGATACTGGCTTTGGCCTCCGGCTGCTCCCAGCCCACCACGCCCAACCCGGTAGCCGCCGCCGACGTACCCGCCGCGTTGCGCGGTTTTTATGACCAGAAACTGGCCTGGTCGAGCTGCGACACGATTTTCCAGTGTGCCTCGTTGAGGGTGCCGCTGGACTACACCAGACCGGGCGGGGGCACCATCACACTGGCGGTCGTCCGCAAGCAGGCCACCGACCCCGCGCACCGGATCGGCTCGCTGATCACCAACCCCGGTGGTCCGGGCGCATCAGGCGTGGAATTCGTTAAGCAAGGCTATCCCGCCCACCCCCGCCAGCCATCGCATTTCGGCCCGCAGCTGCGGGCCGGCTTCGACATCGTCGGCTTCGACCCCCGCGGAGTGGGCCAGAGCGCACCGGTCACCTGCCTGTCCGACACCCAGCTCGACCAGTTCATGGCCCTGGACCGGGACCCCACCACCCCAGCAGCGCAGGCATCGGCTGTGACCGGGGCCAGAACCTTCGACGCGGGCTGCCAAGCCCACTCCGCCGCACTGCTGCCTTACGTGGGCACCCCGAACACCGCCCGCGACATGGACATCCTGCGTGCCGTGCTCGGCGACCGGCAAATGTACTACCTCGGCATCTCCTACGGCACGTACCTGGGTGCGGTCTACGCCGAGTTGTTCCCGACCCACCTCGCCCGGGCCGTGTTCGACGCTCCCGTGCCCCCGACCCTGACTGCCCAGCAACTCGGTATCGCGCAGGCTGGCGGCTTCCAGGACGCGCTCACCCGATTCATCGCCGACTGCGTGACCCACTCCGATTGCCCGCTGGGCACCGACCCGAAAACCGCGGGGCAGAAGCTGGCGGATTTCTTCGTCTCGGCCCAGGCCCATCCGCTGCCCACCGGCACCGGCCGTCGCCTCAATGAAACGCTGGCCAAGGGCGGCGTGCTGGTCGCCATGTACCGCGGTCCCCGATCGTGGCCGATCCTGCGACACGCGATGGCGATGGCCATGGCCGGTGACGGGCGAGAGCTGCTGACCCTGTCCGATCAGTCCTACACACGTGATCCCCAGACCGGGCATTACCCTAACCAGCCCCAGGCCTACATCGCGATCAGCTGCCTGGACCACCCCCATGTGCATTCGGTGGACGACCTGCGGACGGAACTGCCCGGCTTCGAACGGGCCTCTCCCCTGATGGGTGCCTTCCGCGCCTGGAAGGACCTGCCGTGTGCGTACTGGCCGATCCCGGCGCAGACCCAGCCGCATACGATCAGCTACGCGGGGTCACCACCGATCCTGGTCGTGGGCACCACCCATGATCCAGCCACCCCCTATCCGGGGGCTCAGGCCATGGCCGCCCAGCTGGGCTCCGCGGTATTGCTCACCTACAACGGCGACGGGCACATCGCCTACGGCCGGGGCGGCAGCTGCATCGACACCGCTGTTGATGCCTACCTGACCCGCGGCACGGTGCCGGGGTCAGGCACGGTCTGCCAACCCGATTCGGCCACTGCCACGTCGGTGCCTACCCGATGATCTGAAGTGACCAGGAGAGCATGCGCGCGGTCGTGATGGAGAGCGAAACTTTTTGGGGGAGGCGGACGGCTGGCGGCGCTGAGCTGGGAGTCAGTGTCGACGGGCGGGGCCGCTTACCGCGGACTGGAGGAGGCTGAGGGCCAACCAGCTACCCGCCACTTCGTGGCCGAGGCCTAGGACCTCAAGGCAGTTGCCACTCTGGTCGCTAGTCTTGCGCCACGTTGATCGTTTCATCACGATCATGAGACCTTCGGGGGTTGACCAGCGCGCTCATGGTGAGGTCGGGCCGCCATGTGTCGGCGTCGACGCCCACCAGCCCCACAACCACCACCGGCGATACGCCGTGAACTCGACGCCACGGACGTCCCACTCGCGAAAAACGTCCGTGGCGTCGAGTTCACGGGCCCTCGCACGCAGGCATCACCGGCGCCCCCGCCCGGCCCAGGTGTCAGCTGAACTCGTTGGTGCGGACTCCGGTGGTGAAGGCGGCCCACTCGGCGGTGGTGAACGTCAGTGCCGGGCCGGTCGGGTTCTTGCTGTCCCGGACGGCGTGGTGCCCGTCGGCCAGGTCGGCGACCTCCACGCAGGCGCCGCCGTAGCCGTTGGTGTAGCTGCTCGTGCGCCATGCGGCGCGGTCGATGTCCATGGTGCACGTCCTGTTGCTCGCTCGCCCTAGAACTGTGCCACCAGTCTAGCGATCAGCTCCAGGGATTCCGCGGTGGACAGTGCCGTCTTGCTGAGTTGCTCGAACACCGCCACGAAGTGGTTGAGTTCGCCGGGTCGCTCCAGGTAGAGCGCGCCCCGGCCATACTCCAGGTAGACGCAGTTCATGCTTGCGGTGTCGACGAACCGCAGCAACGTGAAGGCCGACCCGACCGAGGGCTGCGCCCCGGCGCTGAACGGCAGCACCAAGACGGTGACGTGCGGCAGCTGCGCCAGCTCGGTGAGGTGCTCCAGCTGCTCGCGCATGACCACCGGCCCGCCGACCAGGCGGTGCAGCACCGCCTCGTCGAGCACGACCCGCAGGTGCGGGGCCATGTCGTCGACGAGCCGCTGCTGGCGGGCGGTGCGGAGAGCCACCAGTGCGGCCAGTTCCTCGGGGTCCAGCTCGGGACGAGCGGCGGCCGTGACGGCCTCGGCGTAGGCCGGGGTCTGGAACAGGCCGAGCACCAGGCCGCTCTCGTAGGCCCACAGTTCGGAAGCGTCCTGCTCCAGGCCGAGGTAGATGCGCACCCAGTCGGGCACGGTGTCACCGTAGGCGGCCCACCAGCCACGTTGGTTCGCCTCGCGGGCCAGCTGGAGCAGGCCGTCCGAATCGGGGCAGCCCACGTCGTAGAGCTGAGCCAGCAGCCGCACGTGGGTGCCCTTGATGGCCTGCCGGCCCAGCTCGATCTTGGACAGTGTCGAGAGCGAGACCTCCAGCCACTCAGCGGCCTCGCGATGTGTCTTACCAGCGACTTCGCGCAGTCGCCGCAGTTCCAGACCTAGTTGGCGACGACGAACGGTCGGTCCAGGTGTATCGCTCATGACAGTGAATTGTGCCGTGTCGTCGCGTGTTTGTCTCTCAGGATCACTCTATCAGGACATTCGTGGACGAGATTTCGTCAGGTTGATGTCCGGTCGCTTCGGTGGCCCGGCGTCGATGACCTACGCTGGGCGCCGTGGGGCTCACCGAGCTGGTCATCTCCGGGCCGCTGCTGCTGGCGGCCGGGGTGGCGGTGCTCGCCGGTGCGGCCAGCTTCGCCTCACCGTGTGTGGTCCCGCTGGTGCCGGGGTATCTCGCCTACCTTACCGGGCTGGTCGGCGCGGAAGGCCGCGATCGTAGCCGGGGCCGGGTGCTGGGCGCGGTGGCGCTGTTCGTGCTCGGTTTCTCGGTGGTGTTCACCGCTGGTGTGGTGACCGTGCTCGGCGTCGCGGACCGGATCGCCGTCAACGAGGTCCTCCTGCAGCGCGTGGGCGGGGTGGTCACCATCGCGATGGGGTTGGTCTTCATCGGGCTGGTGCCGGCGCTGCAGCGGGACCTGCGGGTTCATCCCCGACCCGGCCCGCATCCCCGACCCGGCCCGCACCCGCGCGCCGGCCTGGGACCCCGCCATGTGCTGGGTGCCCCGTTGCTGGGCGCGGTGTTCGGGCTCGGCTGGACGCCGTGCCTCGGGCCCACCCTCGCCGGGGTCACCGCGCTGGCCGTCGGTACCCCCGGTGGCGGCCTGGCTCGCGGAGTGTTGCTGGTGGCCGCCTACTGCCTCGGGCTGGGAGTGCCCTTCCTGCTCCTCGCGCTGGGCGCCCGGCGCGCGGTGCGGGCGGTGTCCTGGCTGCGCCAGCACGTCCGCGGGGTGCAGCTGGCTGGGGGAGTGTTGCTCATCGTGGTCGGCGTGGCGCTGGTCACCGGCCTGTGGGCGGAGCTCATCGCGGTGCTGCGCGGGCCGGTCGCCAGCTTTGAGACGCCGATTTAGATGACGCCGATTTAGATGATGCCGGCGTACCCCGTCACGGCCGTGCTGCGGAACACCTGGCGCGGGCTGACCAGCATGCGCACAGCCCTGGTGCTGCTGTTCCTGCTGGCGCTGGCCGCGCTGCCGGGAGCCCTGCTGCCGCAGTACTCGCTGAACCCCCAGCGGGTCCGGACTTATCAGGCGCAGCATCGCCGCCTGGCGCCGGTGCTGGACCGGCTGGGTGCCTTCGAGGTGTTCGCCAGCCCCTGGTTCGCGGCGATCTACCTGCTGTTGTTCGTGTCCCTGGTGGGCTGCGTGGTGCCCCGTAGTATCGAGTACGCCCGGCAGCTGCGCCGGGCCCCGGTGGCCACCCCGCGCAACCTGGGCCGGCTGCCGCACCACGCACGCGCCCAGTCCGATACCGCCCCCGAGGAGGTCCTTGCCGCCGCCCGCCGACGGCTGCGTGGCTGGCGGACCGCCGAGCGGGAAGAACCCGGCGGTGCCCGGACGCTGTCCGCCGAGCGAGGCTACCTGCGGGAGGCCGGCAACCTCCTCTTCCACGTCGCCCTGCTCGGGCTGCTGGTGTCGTTCGCCATCGGCAAGGTGGTCGGCTATCAGGGCCAGGTGATCGTGCTCGCCGACGGCTCGCAGTTCTGCAACTCCGGCCCGCTGGCCTACGACTCGTTCACCCCCGGCCGGTCCGTCGACGGCACCGCGCTGGAACCGTTCTGCGTGCAGGTCAACGCCTTCGCTCCGACATACCTGCCCACCGGGCAGCCGATGCGGTTCCGCGCCGACATCTCCTACCAGAGCCCTGGGGACCTGACCGCCGGGACCTGGCATCCCTACCAGCTGGAGGTCAACGACCCGCTCCGGATCGGCGCCACCCGGGTTTACCTGGTTGGCCACGGTTACGCGCCGCGGTTCACCGTCACCTTCCCCGACGGGCAGCGGCGCGGTGGCGTGGTGCAGTGGCGGCCGGTGGACCCGGCCACCCTGCTGTCGCAGGGCACGACCAAGTTCGACCCGCCCGGAGTGACCGACGACGCGATCCGGCGCACGCGCCAACTCGCGATCACCGGGCTGGTCGCGCCGACCGCGGCGTTGCGGGGCTCGCTGCTGTCCTCGGCGTTCCCGGACCTGCTTGATCCGGCCGTCGCGGTCGACGTGCTCAAGGGCGATCTGGGCAACAACTCCGGCCGCGGCCAGTCCATCTTCTCGATCGAGCAGTCCATGGTGGACTCTGGACGGCTCACGCAGGTGGCGCGGCAGAATTTGCGTCCCGGTGAGCAGCTCACCCTGCCCGACCGCACGGTGGTGCGCTTCGAGGGGGTGACCCGGTTCGTCTCGCTGCAGGTCTCCTACGACCCAGCCCAGCTCTGGGTACTGGCCTTCGCGGTGCTGGTGCTCGGTGGCCTCGGGCTGTCCCTGGCGGTGAAGCGCCGCCGGTTCTGGGTGCGCGTCACTCCGGCGGGACTGGCCGGTACCGTGGTCGAACTGGGTGGGCTGGCCCGCACCGAGGCCGCGGGCTACGGCGAGGAGTTCGATCGGATCGCGGCGCAGCTGCTGCCGGGGCGGGTAGCGCCACCGGTGCCTACCAGAGTGTCACAGGAGGGAGGGGCGCGTGATGCTGATCAACCCGGTGCTGGCCTCCTATAGCGACCTCGCCTACGGCACCGCGCTGGTGCTCTACGTCCTCGCGATGGTGCTGCACGCCGTGGAGTACGCCGCCGGCCGGGTCCCGGTGCCCGCCGCGGCGGGGCGGGTGGCCGCGCCGCCGAGGGAAAAGCCCGAGCGGATCGGCCGGTCCGCGGTGGCGCTCACCGGCCTGGCGGTACTGGTGCACGCCAGCTCACTGGCGCTGCGCGGAGCCGCGATCGGCCGGGTGCCCTGGGCCAACATGTACGAGTTCACCTCGGCGATCTGCTTCGTCGCGGTAGCCGGTTGGCTGGTCGCGCTGTACCGGCAAGGGAGTGCCGCACACTCGTTGCGCCGGCTGGGCGGGTTCGTGCTGCTGCCCGTCGTGGTGCTGATGTTCCTGGGCGGCACGGTGCTCTACGCGCAGGCCGCGCCGCTGATCCCGGCGCTGAACTCGTACTGGATCACCATCCACGTCTCGGCGGCGGCCACCGCGTCGGGCATCCTGCTGGTCTCCGGGGTAGCCAGCGTGCTGTACCTGCTCAGCCCTGACAACGGCCCTGAAGACGACTCCGCGGACAGCTCGCGGATCGCCGCCCGACTGCCCGCCAGCGCCACCCTGGACCGGCTGGCGTACCGCACCGCGGTTCTCGCCCTGCCGATCTGGACCTTCGCGGTCATTACCGGCGCGATCTGGGCGGAGGCGGCGTGGGGCCGCTACTGGGGTTGGGACCCGAAGGAGACGTGTGCCCTGGTCGCCTGGGTGGTCTATGCGGGGTATTTACACGCCCGGGCGACGGCCGGATGGCGTGGTTCGCGGGCGGCGTGGATTAACGTAGTCGGCTTTGGGGTGATGCTGTTCAACCTGTTCTTCGTCAACATCGTTATCGCCGGATTCCACTCTTACGCCGGAATCTGATACTGCGTTCAGGGAGGCAAGTGAGCGTGATCGGACGCCACGACGAGCCCGTGGGTGGCCCGTCCGGCTTGGGCCAGCCGCCGGGGCAGCCGGTGGACCCTTCGCACGACCTGTCCTCCGCGCAGTTGCTCCGGCAGACTCGCAAGCCTCCGCGCTCTGGTTGGCGCCGAGCGCTGTTCGCCGCCTCTGGCGGCACCCTCAACCTCGGGGAGAGTGCCGCTGAGCTGCAGCGCCGGGAGCTGATCTCTCGGGTCAACCAGCCGCTGAACGGTTGCTACAAGATCGCGATGCTGAGCCTCAAGGGCGGCGTGGGCAAGACGACCATCACCGCCACGCTGGGCTCAACCCTCGCGTCCCTGCGCGGTGACCGGGTGATCGGGGTGGACGCCAATCCCGACCGGGGCACGCTGGCCCAGAAGATACCGCTGGAGACCGTCGCCACGGTGCGCCACCTGCTCCGCGACGCCGATCGGATCCGCCGGTACTCCGACATCCGCTCCTACACCTCGCAAGGCCCCAGCCGGCTGGAGATCCTCGCCAGCGAGCAGGATCCGGCGGTGTCCGAGGCTTTCAGCGAGGCCGACTACCGGCGCACGGTGAACCTGCTCGAGCATTTCTACAACATCGTGCTCACCGACTGCGGGACCGGGCTGATGCACTCCGCGATGAAAGGCGTGCTGGATCTGGCGCATTCCCTGGTCATCGTCTCCTCCAGCTCGATCGACGGCGCGCGCTCGGCGTCGGCCACCCTGGACTGGCTGGACGCGCATGGATACCGCGAGCTGGTCGGCAGGTCGGTCGCCGTGATCAATTCAGTGCGGCCGACCGCGGGCAAGGTGGACTTGGAGCGGGTCGCCAACCACTTCGCGGCCCGCTGCCGATCGGTCTGCTGGATGCCCTTCGATGAGCACCTCGAAGAGGGCGGCGAGATCGACCTCGACCGCCTCGGTCAGCCCGCCCGGCTGGCCGCCCTGGAGCTGGCCGCGACTGTCGCTGATGACTTTCCGCCGGCGGCCGCCTGGGTCCGCCGGTAGCGACGCGCGTCAGCTCTTGTCGTCAGGCTGCGGTCGCTTGCGGTTCAAGCCGCTGAGAAACTCCGGATCGTCGTCCGGTGCGAGCACTGAGCGCGCGACCGGTCGCTGCGGGCGCAACGCTTTCCACAGCAGCGCCGTGACCCCCGCTAGCCCGATCGCCGCCATCACGTAC
>JBOHFY010000072.1:0-4298 GCA_050699895.1 Pseudonocardiaceae bacterium | reverse complement strand
GCGGGGTACTGCCTGGCCACCGAGAAGCTGCTGGGTATCACCGTGCCGCGGCGTGCGCAGGTGATCCGGGTGCTGCTGTTGGAACTCAACCGGGTCGGCTCGCACCTGGTGGCCATCGCCACCGGCGGGATGGAGCTCGGCGCGCTCACCGGGATGACCGCCGGGTTCCGCGAGCGTGAAGAGGTCCTGCACCTGCTGGAGTTCCTCACCGGCCTGCGGATGAACCATGCGTTCATCCGGCCGGGCGGTGTCGCGCAGGACCTGCCCGAGGACTACGACACCAAGATCCGGGACTTCCTGAAAGTCATGGACTCCCGGCTGCCCGACATCGACAAGCTGCTCACCGGGCAGCCGATCTGGAAGCAGCGGCTGCAGAAGGTGGGCTACCTGCCGCTGGACGGCTGCCTGCAGCTGGGCATCACCGGCCCGATCCTGCGCTGCGCCGGCCTGGAGTGGGATTTGCGCAAGATCGAGCCTTACTGCGGTTACCAGGAGTACGACTTCGAGGTTCCCACCTCCACCGACGCGGACTGCTACGCCCGCTTCCTGCTGCGGGTGGAGGAGATGCATCAGTCGCTCAAGATCGTGGCCCAGTGCTTGGACAAGCTTGAGCCCGGCCCGGTGATGGTGGCGGATGCCAAGATCGCGTGGCCGGCCAGGCTGTCCATCGGCTCTGATGGGATGGGCAACTCGCTGGAGTACGTCCGTAAGATCATGGGGCAGTCCATGGAGTCGCTGATCCACCACTTCAAGCTGGTCACCGAGGGTTTCGCGGTACCACCGGGTCAGGTCTACGCCGCGGTGGAATCGCCGCGCGGCGAGCTGGGCTACCACCTGGTCTCCGATGGTGGGACCCGGCCCATGCGGGTGCACGTCCGGGATCCCAGCTTCGTGAATCTGCAGTCCATGCCGGCGATGAGCGAGGGCGGCATGATCGCCGACGTCATCGCCGCGGTGGCGTCAATCGACCCGGTGATGGGAGGCGTGGACCGGTGACCTCAGTGACGGACAGTGCGGTCTTTGATGATCTGACCAGGCAGCGGGCTCAAGAGATTATCGCGCGCTACCCGCAGTCCCGGTCGGCGTTGCTGCCCCTGCTGCACCTGGTGCAGAGCGTGCAGGGGCACGTCAGCCAGGCCGGGATCGAGTTCTGCGCGCGGCTGCTGGGGATCACCACCGCCGAGGTGAGCGCGGTGGTCACCTTCTACACCATGTACAAGCGCACACCCGGTGGTGAACACCTGGTCAGCGTGTGCACCAACACGCTGTGCGCGATGCTGGGCGGCGACGAGAGCTACGCCAGGCTGCGCAAGCGGCTCGGGGTCGGCCACGCGGAGACCGCGGGCCAACCGGGCTCGAAGGGCTCGATCACCCTCGAGCACGCCGAATGCCTGGCCGCCTGCGACCTGGCCCCGGTGCTGCAGGTGAACTACGAGTTCTACGACAACCAGACCCCGGAGTCGGCCGTGGCGTTGGTGGACGCGCTGCGCCGAGGAGACCGGCCAGCGCCGACCCGCGGCGCGCCGCTGACTGACTGGCGCGGCGCTGAGCTGCAGCTCGCTGGGTTCTTTGGTGAGCCCAAGCAGCTGCGCGACGCGGTGGACGGGCCCTCGGCGGCGCCCGAGACACTGGCCGGCAACCTGCTCGCCGAGGAGAAGGGCTGGCGGGCGCCGGCAATGCCGGACAGCGCCCCGCCGCCGCCGACTGTTCCCCCAAAAAAGTGATCGGCACAGCAGAAGTGACCAGCACAGCAGGAGGAGCGGTGACCGAGCGGACGCTCACGCCGGTGTTGACCCGGCGGTGGTCCTCGCCCCAGTCGTGGACTCTCGACACCTACACCCGGCTCGAGGGCTACACGGCGCTGCGCGCCGCGCTGGCCGCCGGTCCCGATCAGCTGATCCAGCTGCTCAAGGACTCGGGCCTGCGGGGGCGGGGCGGGGCCGGCTTTCCCGCTGGCCTGAAGTGGAGCTTCATCCCGCAGGCCAAGCCGGGCGAGCCGGCCAGCGGGGCGGCGGCCAAGCCCAAGTACCTGGTGGTCAACGCGGACGAGGGCGAGCCGGGCACCTGCAAGGACGTGCCGCTGATGATGGCCGACCCGCACTCGCTGATCGAAGGCTGCGTCATCACCAGCTACGCGATCCGGGCGCATGAGTGCTATATCTACGTTCGCGGCGAGATGCTGCACTGTCACCGCCGGCTGGCGCAGGCGGTGCAGGAGGCCTACCAGGCCGGTTACCTGGGCAAGGACATCCTCGGCTCCGGGTGCGACCTTGATGTCGTGATCCACGCCGGCGCTGGCGCCTACATCTGCGGGGAGGAGACCGCGCTGCTCAACTCGCTGGAGGGCCGGCGTGGCGAGCCCCGGCTCAAGCCGCCGTTCCCGGCCACCTCCGGGCTCTACGCCGCACCCACTGTGGTGAACAACGTCGAGACGATCTGTAGCGTGCCCTACATCGTCAACGGTGGGTCGGACTGGTTCCGCGCGATGGGCACCGAGAAATCACCCGGCCCGAAGATCTACTCGATCTCCGGTCATGTGCGGCGGCCGGGGCAGTACGAGGCCCCGCTGGGCATCACGCTGCGCGAGTTGCTGGACATGGCCGGCGGGATGAAAGGCGGCCCGCTGAAGTTCTGGACCCCAGGCGGGTCCTCCACGCCGCTGCTGACCGCCGAGCACCTGGACATCCCGTTGGACTTCGAGGGCGCCGCCGCGGCCGGTTCCATGCTGGGCACCACCGCGATCATGGTTTTCAACACGAGCGTGAGCGTGCCGTGGGCGGTGATGAAGTGGACAGAGTTCTACCTGCACGAGTCCTGCGGTAAGTGCACCCCGTGCCGGGAAGGCACCTACTGGCTGACCCAGATCCTGCAGCGGATGGTGCGCCGCGAGGGCACCCCGGCCGATGTGGAGACGATGCTGGACGTCTGCGACACCATCCTGGGCCGCTCGTTCTGCGCGCTCGGCGACGGCGCCGCCAGCCCCATCATGAGCGGCATCAAGTACTTCCGGCAGGAGTTCCTGGACCTGTGCGCCCAGCAAGCCCCACAGCTCACGTCAGCGGGGCAGGGCAGATGACGGTGGCAGCGCGGCAGGCCGGCGGCGGCCCAGCCCCCAAGACCGTTCCGGCGGAGCACGTCCGGCTGGTCATTGACGGCCGCGAGGTCGACGCGCCCCAGGGCGAGCTGGTGATCCGAACTTGCGAGCGACTGGGCATCATCGTGCCGCGGTTCTGCGACCACCCGCTGCTCGACCCGGCCGGCGCCTGCCGGCAGTGCCTGGTCGAGGTGGAGCTGGGCGGGCGCCCGATGCCCAAGCCGCAGGCCAGCTGCACCCTGACGGTGGCCGAGGGCATGGTCGTGAAGACCCAGCACACCTCGGCGGTGGCCGACAAGGCGCAGCACGGCGTCATGGAACTGTTGCTGATCAACCACCCGCTGGACTGCCCGATCTGCGACAAGGGCGGTGAGTGCCCGCTGCAGAACCAGGCGCTGTCCGGCGGGCGGGCGGAGTCCCGGTTCACCGACACCAAACGCACCTTCGCCAAACCGATCCCGATCTCCACCCAGGTGCTGCTGGACCGGGAGCGCTGCGTGCTCTGCCAGCGCTGCACCCGGTTCTCCGAGCAGATCGCCGGGGACGCGTTCATCGAGATGCTTGAGCGCGGCTCCGTGCAGCAAGTTGGGGTAGCCGCTGACCAGCCCTTCCAGTCCTACTTCTCCGGCAACACCATCCAGATCTGCCCGGTCGGCGCGCTGACCAGCGCCGCCTACCGGTTCCGGTCCCGGCCCTTCGACCTGGTCTCCACCCGAGGGGTCTGCGAACACTGCGCGAGCGGCTGCGCGCAGCGCACCGACTGGCGGCGCGGCATCGTGACGCGCCGGCTGGCCGGTCTTGACCCCCAGGTCAACGAGGAGTGGAACTGTGACAAGGGCCGCTTCGCCTTCACCTACGCCAGCGCGGCGGACCGGATCACTCGGCCGCTGGTCCGGGACCCTTCCGGGGAGCTGCGGCCAGCGTCGTGGACCGAGGCGCTGCGGGTAGCGGCCACGGGACTGCTGGCGGCCCGGGACTCCGGCGTCGGGGTCCTCACCGGCGGCCGGCTGACCGTCGAGGACGCCTACGCCTACGCGAAGTTCGCCCGGGTCGCGCTGGGCACCAACGACATTGACTTCCGCGCCCGGCCGCACTCAGCCGAGGAGCTGGGCTTCCTCGCCGCGCACGTGGTCGGCCGCACCCCGGACAGCGGAGGGGTGACCTACGACGACCTCAGCGCCGCCCCCGGGGTGCTCTGTGTGGC
>JBOHFY010000071.1:0-8522 GCA_050699895.1 Pseudonocardiaceae bacterium | reverse complement strand
CTACTGGGCGGGGAGACCGCCGAGCACCCCGGGATGATGACCGACGACGCCTACGACCTGTCCGCGACCGGGGTGGGCGTGGTTGAGGCCGACGCCATCCTCGGGTCTGATCGCGTGCGGCCCGGTGACGTGGTGGTGGCGATGGCCTCCTCGGGGCTGCATTCCAACGGCTATTCGCTGGCTCGGCACGTGCTGCTGGACATGGCCCGAATGCCCCTGGATGGGCATGTCGAGGAGTTCGGCCGCACGCTGGGAGAGCAGTTGCTCGAGCCCACTCGGATCTATGCCAAGGACTGCCTGGCGTTGGTCGCGGAGACCGAGGTGCGGACTTTCGCGCACATCACCGGCGGTGGCTTAGCGGCGAACCTGTCGCGGGTGATGCCCCGCGGGCTGGTCGCTGTGCTGGAGCGCGGCAGCTGGACCCCGGCCGCGGAGTTCGCGCTGATCGCCCGCCGGGGCCGGGTGCAGCGCGCGGAGATGGAGCGCACTTTCAACATGGGCGTCGGCATGGTCGCGGTAGTCGACCCGGCTGAGGTGGATCGCGCGCTGGCCGTGCTGAAGGCCCGACATGTGCCGGCGTGGGTACTCGGGGAGGTGCGCAAGGCCCGAGACGTCGCGCTGGGGGATATCGCGAAGGATTCCGCCCGCGCTGTCCTCCTCGGGGACCATCCGCGGTTTTGACCGCACCTGGTGAGCCCCGGTTAGGGAACCCCAGTGTGTGCGGCCTCAGCGGCGGTCCTCGTCGTCCTCGTCGGTGTACGTCTCAGCGGCGGGGTGCCCAGTGCGCGGGTCATCGCCACTAGCGTCACCGTTGCTCACGACAGGGCTACCGCCGTTACCGCTCGACAGCTCTCGTTGCAGAGCCGCGAGATCTGTGGTGGGGGAGCTGTACTTGAGTTCCCGGGCCACCTTCGTCTGCTTGGCCTTAGCTCGGCCGCGCCCCATGGCTCGACCCCCTCACGCAGGGAGACGGGGCGGCCGGGGGAACCGGCGGCCCCGTTCATCTCGACAGTGTTTCTCTTAGCCATCACCGTACAGGGTGGGGTGGAGGGACCGCGACGCGGCACGACGCCGGGTGTGGCTGGTCCGCCGTGCCGCCGGGAACGGGCTGGTCACGCCCGTGCCGAGGCGGTCTGCCAAGCCATCCGGGCGAGGTCCCGCGCGGCCGCCAGTGGTGCGAGCTTCCCTCGGACGCGGACCGAGCTGGAATAGGCGTGCCCGCGCGGCGGGACGATCCACAGCACCGTAGAAGCCTGTGGGGGTCGCTGACCGCAGCTCCCGCGCAACCGCCTCCACGGCCGCCCTCCCGATCTCCCCGACGACCACCGCGCGCTGCTCGTCTCCGGGGATGTGCCGCGCGCTGAGCAACCCGAGCTGGAGCATCTTCAGCCCGTCACAGATCCGCTCCAGCAGCAGCACATCCCGTACAGCCCGCGCCTCAGGCCACTCATACCACGAGGATGTGTCTCCCTCACTTACCGCGATCACCGTTTTCCCGTGAGCTGTTGATAGGTCTGCCAAATGCCCGCCGCGATGCTGGTACCTGGGCTCCAGTGGAGTTCGGCCGCCGCTTTAGTGGAGTCGAGTGCGCTGTGCCGTGTCTCGCCTGCCCGGGCCGGTGCGAACGTCGGCTCAATAGCTGTTCCCGCAGCGGTGTTGATGATGTCAAGGAGATCGCTTACGGCGGTGGGGTTGCCAGTGCCGATGTTGAACGCTGCCTCGTTGCCGACGTAGTCAGTCGCCGCGAGGAAAGCGTCTACGACATCAGCCACGTAGGTGTAGTCACGGGTCTGCTTACCATCCCCGTAGATTGTCGGGGTTTCGCCGCGAGCAATGTGGTCGCAGAAGATGGCGACGACACCCGCCTCGCCGCGCGGGTCTTGGCGGGGGCCGTAGACGTTACCCAGCCGAAGAGCGATATGGCGTCCCGCGTGAAGTCGATTGAACAATATGAGGTACTGCTCAGCGCAGTATTTCGAAATCCCGTACGGAGCCTCGGTTCCAGGCAGGCAGGTTTCTGGCGTAGGCAGTGGAACGCCGTCGCCGTACATGGCGCCGCCGGTGCTGGCCAGGATCAGCCGAGCACCAGTGGCGGTAGCGGCGTTGAGGAGGTTTATCGTGCCCAGGATGTTGGTGGTGGCATCGGCTACCGGATTGGTTACTGAGTAGCGGACGCTGATCTGTGCGGCAAGGTGGTAGATCACCTCAGGCTGGTGGGCGGTCACGACGTCGGTGACCTCGCGGGCGTTGATGACGTCGGCGACGTGCAGCGCCACATCACTGGGAATGCGGTCGCGGTGGCCGGTGGAGAAGTCGTCCAGCACAGCGACGTGGTGACCGTCAGTGATGAGCCGGTCCACGAGATGTGAGCCGATGAACCCGGCGCCGCCGGTGACAAGTGCGCGCATGCCGGCGCACCTTACCTGTGTGATCCCAACCGGTCGAAGCATCGGTTCTCGTCAAAGGTGCGCACCTCTATGCGCTGCTGTACCACCAGACAATTCCTGATCCCGTGGACTAGGGCTGCGTGGTCGCGGTGGATCCCGCCTGCCCCGGTTCGGTGAGTCGGCGTTGCTCGGCGAGCAGGTCGTCCACCGAGGCGGTTCCGTTGGCATACCGGGAGCCGATCTCGGTGTTGAGGGTGTCCACCACGTGCTGCACCTCGCGGCGGCGCTGAGATACCGAAGCCTCCTCCGTGTGGTAGATCCGCAAGGCGTCCTCAAGCTGCTCGTCGGAGCGGGACCCGACATGGGAGAGGTCGACATCGGCGACCAGCGCCTCGACCTGACGGCGGTGCGCCTCGGCCCGCGAGGGCCGCAGCGTCTGGTGGCGACCCGAGCCGGTGGCCGGGCCCACGGCGTTCACCGCCAGGATCCGGCCCAGCTCGGCGACGACCACCGTGCCGCCACTCTCGCGGCGGCGTTGTTGTTCGGCGCGCACGATGTCGATCCGGCCGTGCAGCAGCCGGCGCAGGTAGGACAGGTCGGTCTCTTCCTGCGCCGCGTCGTCCCGGCGCGCGCGCACCTCAACCAGCCCAAGCCCACCCAGACCCGCGACATACCCGGGATCCAACACCCGGTCGATCCTCCGCCGCCCCCCCGGCCGTACCTCAATCACCCGACCATCCTCCTACCTCCGGCGCATTCAGCGGGCTGAGCGGGGTTATTTGGGTGCGTTAGCCCCGCTCAGCCCGCTGAATGCGGACGATCAGGATTTCAGGCGGCGCAGGGCTGCGCGGCCTGGGGGTTCTCCGGTGTCGGGGGGGATGGAGTCTGGGTCCACCGATGCGGTGGCGTCGCCGGCTAGCAGCGGGGTGTCCGGTTCTACTGAGCGCTTGAGCAGGGCCAGCGCGATGGGGCCTAATTCGTGGTGGGTGGTGACTGTGCCGACCCGGCCGACTACCCGCTCGCCGGCCCGCACCGGGTCTCCGGTGGTGGGCAGGGACTCGGGTGACTCCAGGTGCAGCAGCACCATCCGCCGCGGCGGGCGGCCCAGGTTCGACACTCGAGCCACCGTCTCCTGGCCCCGGTAGCATCCCTTGTCCAGGTGCACGGCGGGGCCGATCCAGCCGACCTCGTGCGGGATGGTGCGCTCGTCGGTGTCGATTCCCAGCCGAGGGCGCAGCGCCGCCGCCCGGATCGCCTCGTAGGCCCAGCTGCCGGCCGGGGTGGCGCCAGCCTCGACGAGCCGCCGCCAGACGCCCACGAGATCGCCGCGGGGCACCAGCAGGTCGCTGCGGCCCGCCACAGTGCGCACGAACCCGCCTAGCTCGCCGGCCCGCGTGATCACCCGGTCAACGCCAGGGCCCAGCAGAGACAGTACGGCCAGCTCCGGCGTCGCATCCCGGGGCGTTACCTTCGACCAGAACACCATCGAGCTCAGGTAGGCCAGCAGCCCCCGTGCCCGGCTGGGGTCGGTGTCCAGCCACACCGTGTCGTGCACATGGGACACCACGGCGTGGTGCTCGACGTGTCCCCGTAGGTCCAGGACCAGGGCCTCGGTGTGCTCGCCCGCACCGAGTGCGAGCAGGTGCTGGGAAGTGATGGTGTGCAGCCAGCTCAACCGGTCCTCGCCAGGCACGGCGAGGACCTCGCGGTGCGACCGGTCCACCACCGCGACGTCATGGTCGGCGGCGCGCTGCTCACCCAACGGGTCACCGTGGTGCCAGGCCACCCCGGGGTCTGGGGACCCCTCGGGCGGAGGCACCACGCCGGGCAGCGTCAGCAGCGGCGAGATCACGAGTTGTTGGCCTCCGTTGCGGCTTCGCCGTGCTCGGTGCAGCACCCGGACAGCGCCAGGTGGCTGGGGTCCAGCATGAACCCGAACCGCTCTCGCAACCGCTCGGTGAGGTTGGTGAGCTCCTCGAGCGGTATCTCGGTGAGGTCTCCGCATCGGTGGCACACCAGGTGGACGTGGTCATGCGCGTGAGTGGAGTAGCTGGGCGCACCGTGCCCGAGGTGAGTATGCCGCACCAGGTCAAGGCCCTCGAGCAGGTCGAGGGTGCGGTAGACGGTGGTGATGTTCACCGAGGGTGCGACGCGTTGGACGTGCTCACAGATCCGCTCCGGGGTGGCGTGCCGCAATTCTCGCACCGCGTCGAGCACGAGTTGCCGCTGCGGGGTCATCCGCATCCCCCGCTCGTGCAGCGTGCGGCGCAGGCTGGTGTCCACAACCATGATGGTAGCGCTGCGTGCTCTGCTCGAACGGGTACTTGCCGCCGCGCGGTGGCGGGCGTGACCGGCCGGGAGATCCCGCCTGGAGTGCCCGCTGACAGTGACCGATATTGGCGTTGCCGAACCCGCCGCGGCGGGGTTAGCGTGCAAGGCACACGGGAAAGGAGGTGGTCTGAGGTTGAACGGCTATAGGACTCGTGAGGTGGCTGTCAGCTAGAGCCGCCGACGGCCGTGGAAGGCCACCTCCACCTGGACGGCGTTGACCACAACGGCGGACCGCGAGAGGCGGTGCTGGCGAATCCAAGGCAGTCACCCGGCCCCCGGGGGTGCCCGAGCGTGGTCCTGCTCAGGCAAACCGCTCCCCCGGGGGCTGATTTCGTTTGCCTGGAGGGGTCAACCCACCACCCGTCTGAGGCGGATGGACACGTGCGGCTGCATGGGTTGGCCGACCATCGCGCGTTGCTCGACGTAGGCCAGGTCGCCGCCCTCGACGATGCCGTAGAGCCGGTGCGCGCCGCTGACCTCTTTGGCCGAGGAACTCCGCACCACCGCGTCGGTGGCCAGCTCCCACGAGGTCTGGTTGAGCGGCCGCCCGTAGTAGAGCTCCACGATGCCGGTGCCGTGCGCGGCGAGCAACTCGATGGTGTCATCAGCTTGGGGCCGCCAGCACCCCGTCTCCCGGGCCGCCGGTCGGATCACCTCGCCAGCGTCGTCGAGCAACCACGCCCGCGACTCGTAACGCAAGAACGGCCGCCCGTCGTGGCAGAACACCACCTGCTGGCCGAAGCGGTACGGCCCGTCGATGGTCGGGTAGACGATCTCGCCTTCGCCGCGCCAGACACCGACCAGCGGCAACAGCATCAGGCAGTGTGGGTGCAGCTCGGGCCCCTCGCGCAGGTTCGCGGTGTCACCAGGAACCGGCAGGTCAGTGAACTCGGGAAGGTTGCGGATGCCGGCGCTGCGCGCGCGCTCTGCGGCGGCCCGCACCACCTCGTCGCCGCCAAGACCGTTGGAACCGTTGGGGGCTGCCACGCCCGAGATCATAGAGTGAGTCGTGGCCAGCCCTGCGCGCTGTCCCAGGTAGCGTACTAGGCGTATCGGCCACTCCGCGCCAACTCTCCGCGTGCGTTGACCACCTGAGCCACCGTGATCTGGGTCTGTCAGCGCCCGTGACGAGCCGAGTTCGGACACCCGCACCGTCACGCTGTACGAGCATCAACCCAACAATTATGTTGGGTTGATGCTGCCTCCGCTTACCTCCAGGGGTTTGCTGCCTCCAGGCATCCACTTGAGGGACGCCGGCGCGGTCAGTCTCTGGCTGGTACGTGATTCTGGATCCTTCCACGGAGCTTGTTTTACGCGGGACGGGCGGTCGGTGATCGTGCTCAAACAGATGGTGGACTCGTCTGCCCGCTGGTTGAATGACCTGCTGCACGAGGTTGACCACCTGCGTGATCCGGATCGTGGTGAGCTTCGAACTTGGATCGAACTTGGTGACATCAGTGAATGGAGTGAAGCCCCCGAAGAGCGTCACGCGAACGACTTTGTGGCCGATGTTCTGTTCTCCGGGCGCGCCGAGCCTGTCCTCACTCGATGCTTGCAGGCCGCTCAGGATTCGGTTCAACGGCTCAAAGCGGTCGTTCCTCAGATTGCCAAGCAGGCCGATGTCCCGGTGGATGTGCTGGCGAACCACCTGGCCTTCCGGCTGTCGGCTCGGGGCGTCAACTGGTGGGCTACCGCCGCGACATTCCAGGAGCACACCACGCCGTGGCGCCACGCAGCAGATCTGCTACTGAGCCGCCTCGACCTCGCTTCACTCGACGCTATCGACCGTGCAACCTTCGCCGCACTGCAGCGTGAGTGCATCCGCCACTACTTCTGGCATGTGCCATTTGGTCAGAAGGCTCTCAACTACGCACGACGCCTGGGACGCATCGCGCTTGAGGAGCGGATCGGTGCTCGCATCCGCAGCCGCATTGGAAAAGCCCAGCATCCGGCCGAGGGACGTCAGACACCGATCGCCCGCGATAGGGCCGACGCCCTGGACTTCGCCCTTCACGACCGAGTTGGCGCGTGCGTACACTCGTGCGCGTCTGGCTGACCTACCCGATGAGCCAACCCAGGTATCGCGTCGCCGGGCTCATGAGGTATCGCATCCGATACCAACGCAGGAGCGAGCGCGAGTGACCGGCAGTCCGTCACCTCATCGTTCCCGTGCCTCGCTACCACCGTCGAAGTGAGTGCAAAATTATCCCTGCTCGCCATCAACATACCCGACGTTCAATTATCCGGCGGACTATCGCTACAAGTTCCTCAACTGGCTGCTCGGGTGACACAACGAGGTCGGCTATAGCACGTAAATCATCGACATCTCGCTCGACCTCGTGACTAATGACACCTTCGGTCTCGCCGAGGCGGGTCAGCCGGTAGCGTTGTTGATCGCTGCCGACCTCAAGGTAGATCACCAATCGCTTTCGAGTCGGTAGCCGCTCGTTGAGCGCATCCACGGCTCCCTGGTGTCGAATACCTTCCACAACAAGCACTTCCGGATCGCCAGTGAGGTCGATCAGGAGGTCATCAACGAACCTCGTCCACCCCTCAGTAATCAATTGCAGACCCATGTCTTGAAGGTTCTGGCGTGTCGGCTCACGCCCGGCCGCGTGTACGCGACGTCGCACCACATCGCCGAACGTGAGCCGCGCGGAACTCGGCAACGCTGCCTGTAGAGCCTCAGCGAGCGTCGTCTTGCCACTAGCGATGCCGCCGCATAGGCAGACCAGCCAAGTCACAACAGAGTCAACTGATCCGCGTCGTGGCTCGCTCGACGCGGCTGTAGCACGACCCAGCCCCGGCGGTCGGACTTGGCAACGGGCGCAGGCTCGAGTACGTGCACGTTATGCACGCCGACAAGGGTGGCGTATCGCTTGTCCTGCCGCGCTTGCCAGAAGTCGTCGTCGGCGCAGATGGCAGCGCTGTAGTGCCGCTGCAAACGGTCACGCTCCTCTTCGTCGAGTGCCACAAACTCGACGGTGTCGGTGTCAAAACAGCCTACAACAGGCCCACCGGTCAGTTTAAGCAGCACGAGGTCACCAGGTTCGATCTGGTAAAACGGCGCGATGGCGTGCTTAGAGAAGCGAGACTCGATACTCTTCTTGCCGTCCATGATGTAACTCAGAAAAGGTTCAACCATTACCGCAAGGTGCACTGTTCGCCCGTCCCGAACCGCTTGCCGAAGTACGGACCAGCTCGGATAGCCGCTCGTCGTGTCAACGAGAAGCTCCAACAGGGCGGTTTCACGCATCGTGCGTTCCTCCATATTTTCTGTGTTCGGTGAGCTCAACGAGCAGGGCATGGTGCAGTCGTTTGGCGACGTCGTGGCTGACACCAAGGGTGTCCGCGTGGGCAAGTGTGTTGGGTAGCGAGAAAAGATTCTCCATCAGGTCGCCGTCGCATAAAATGATCAATTGGCTAATGGCAAGCGGGTTGGCCAGTGTGAAAACGCGGTTGCCGCTCGTCCACATGCCGACGCGTTTTCGCACTGGATCACGCCGGCTGACAGTAGTCAACACATCGCCATGGACCAGCGAGCCGACGTCGGTTCCGGTCGGTCGTTCCGCCAATTTTACTCTTACCGGCCCAAAGTGCACTTCTCGCCACTGTCTTCCAGCACTCAGCGGGTCGTGAGCTGAGTGCTGGAAGACGGTAACAGATCGGCTCAGTCGCTTGAATAGCAGTACGTCCCCTCGTCGCCAACTCGTGGGGATGCTCGCTCCACAGGCAGCTGCTTGCAGCGAGACCGCCTCGAAGTGCGGTGTGAGGTAGCGCACGCCACCAGACCGTAGTGTATGG
>JBOHFY010000070.1:0-28754 GCA_050699895.1 Pseudonocardiaceae bacterium | reverse complement strand
GGCTGACACGCCAGCGGCCGGAACGGTCCGCGAGAGCGGACGTCGGATCAGGAGGAGTGATGGCAGTGAGCGAAACTCAGGTAGCCTGGTTGACCCAGGAGTCCTACAACCGGCTCAAGCAGGAGCTCGACGAGCTGGTCGCGAACCGCCCAGTCATTGCCGCGAAGATCAACGACGCCCGCGAGGAGGGGGATCTCAAGGAGAACGGCGGTTATCACGCCGCCCGCGAGGAGCAGGCCCAGCTTGAGGCGCGGGTCCGCCAGCTGCAGGAACTGCTGCGAGTGGCCAAAGTCGGCGAGGCCCCGGCCCAGTCTGGGGTCGCCGCACCGGGGATGGTTGTCACAGTGCGCTTTGCGAGTGAGGACGAGACCGAGACTTTCCTGCTCGGCTCGCTGGAGGAAGTCGCACACGGTGACCTGGAGGTCTACTCTCCCAACTCTCCGTTGGGTAAGGCCATCATCGGCGCGCATGAGGGCGAGGACCGCCACTACGAGCTGCCCAGTGGCGGCTTGATGACCGTCGCCGTCGTCAAAGCCGAACCCTTCCGGCACTGAAGTGTTTGGGGAGGTGGGATGGCCCGCCGCTGGATGCCGATCGTGGTCACGGCTGGGGTAGCCGCGTTGCTCGCGGGCGCCGCCGTCCTCACGGCCGACCGGGCGGGCTGCCCCGAGCCAGGCAGCTACGTGTGGATACCCGGCGGTGCACAACTCATCGGCGGATGCCTCAACACCGCCGACCTACCAGTGGCTCCCCCACCCGCCCCGCAGTCCCCGCCAGCGCCGAAAAAGACACCGGGTGACTGAAGACACTGGGTGACTGGCTCGACGCCCGCGCTACCCGAGTGCGGCGAGTAGGTCGTCGATGAGGTCTTCGGCGTCCTCGATACCTACCGACAGCCGGAGCAGGTCGGGGGGGACTTCTAGCCGAGTGCCCGCAGTGGAGGCGTGCGTCATGTGGGCGGGGTGCTCGATGAGGGATTCGACCCCCCCTAGCGACTCGGCCAGGGTGAATACCCGGGTCCGGGCGCAGACCGCCAACGCCGCCGCCGCGCCACCACGGACGGTGAACGAGACCATCCCACCGAATCGGCGCATCTGCTTGGCGGCCACCTCGTGGCCAGGATGGGAGTCCAAGCCGGGGTAGCGAACGCCGGTGATCGCCGGGTGCGGCCGCAGCACCGCGACGATCCGCTCGGCGTTGTCGCAGTGCCGCTCCATGCGCACCGCCAGGGTCTTGATCCCGCGTAAAATCAGCCAGGCATCGAACGGCCCGGGCACCGCACCAGCGCTGTTCTGCAGGAAGGCCACCTGCTCGTCCAGCTCAGCGTCATCGGTGATCAGCGCGCCCCCGATGACGTCGGAGTGCCCGCCGAGGTACTTGGTGGTCGAGTGGAGCACGACGTCCGCGCCGAGCCCCAGGGGGGTCTGCAGATAAGGCGTGGCGAAAGTGTTGTCCACCACCAAGCGGGCACCGGCCTCGCGCGCGATAGCGGCCAGCGCCGCGATGTCAGCGATGGCGAGCAACGGGTTGGTGGGCGTCTCGCACCACACCAACCGGGTGCTCGGGCGCATCGCGGCCCGCACGGCGTCGAGATCGGACTGCCCGACGGCGGTGTGCTCGATGCCCCAGTGCCGGAACACCTTGTCAATCAGGCGGAACGTGCCGCCGTAGGCGTCGTCGGGGATGACGACATGGTCACCCGGCCGACAGGTCGCGCGCAGCAGCACGTCGGTGGCCGCCATCCCGGACGCGAAGGCCCGCCCGTGGCGCCCGCCCTCCAGAGCGGCCAAGGAGGTCTCCAACGCGGTGCGGGTGGGGTTGGCGGTGCGCGCGTACTCGTATCCCGCACGCAGCCCACCGACGCCATCCTGGGCGAAAGTGGACGTGGCATGGATCGGTACGACCACCGAGCCGGTATGCGGATCCGGATCCTGACCTGTGTGAATCGCGCGAGTGGCGAAGCCTGTCACCGCGCTAGCCTACGGTGTCGCCCAGATCAGGTGTCGCCCAGATCAGCCCGGCCCACCCTCAACGCCCAGCCAGGAACCCCAGCACGTCTTGACGGGTGACCACCCCCGCCGGCTTGCCGTCGATGAGGACCACGGCGGCGTCGGCGTCGGCCAATACCCGCATCAGAGACCCGATCGACTCGCCCGCTCCGATCGTTGGAAGCGGCGCCGCCATGTGCGCCTCGATCCGGTCGGCGAGTTGCGCGTCCCCTGCGAACAGGGCCTGTAGCAGAGTGCGCTCGCTGACCGCACCGATCACCTCGGCCGCCATCACCGGCGGCTCGGCGGAGACCACGGGCAGCTGCGAGACCCCGAACTCACGCAGGATCATCACGGCCTCGGCCAGGGTCTCGTTCGGGTGGGTGTGCACCAGCTTGGGCAAGGCGCCATCCTTACCGACCAGCACATCGGCGGCCGTCGCTCCGGAAGAGTCCGGGGGCAGGAAACCGTAGGTGGCCATCCATGCGTCATTGAAGACCGTGCCCAGATAACCGCGTCCACCATCAGGCAGCAACACCACGATCACTGAGTCGGGGTCGGCCCGGGACGCGACCCGCAGCGCGCCCACCACCGCCATCCCGCAGGATCCCCCCAGCAGTAACCCCTCCTCCCGGGCCAGCCGCCGGGTCATGGCGAAGGAGTCGGCGTCCGACACCGGAATGATCTCGTCGCAGATGCTCCGGTCATAAGTGCGGGGCCAGAAATCCTCCCCCACGCCTTCCACCAGATAGGGACGGCCACTGCCGCCCGAGTACACCGAGCCTTCCGGATCGACGCCGACGACCCGCGTCCGGCCGTCGCTGACCTCCTTGAGGTAGCGCCCAGTCCCCGAGATCGTCCCGCCGGTGCCGATGCCGGCCACGAAGTGCGTGATCCTCCCCTGGGTTTGCGCCCACAGTTCAGGGCCGGTGCTGTGGTAATGACTGGCCGGGTTCTCCGGGTTCGAGTACTGGTCGGGCTTCCATGCCCCGTCGATCTCCTTGGCCAACCGGTCGGACACCGAGTAATACGAGTCGGGGTGGTCAACGGCCACCGCGGTGGGGCACACGACGACCTCGGCGCCGTATGCCTTGAGCACGTCGCGCTTGTCCGCGCCGACCTTGTCGGGGCAGACGAAAACACAGCGGTAACCCCTACGCTGGGCGACGATCGCCAGCCCGACGCCAGTATTGCCCGACGTCGGCTCCACGATGGTGCCCCTCGGCCGTAGCGCACCGGATTGCTCCGCCGCATCGACCATCCGCAGCGCGATCCGGTCTTTCACGCTGCCGCCAGGGCTGAGGTACTCCACCTTCGCCAGAACCAGCGGCGTGACGTCGCTGACCACGACGTTAAGCCGGACAAGCGGGGTATCGCCGACCAGATCAATGATGTGCTCGGCGTAGTGCACCGGGGTCTCGTGAAGGGTAGAGGACGGCTATTTGCTTTCGAAGTAGGAAAGCAACCGGAGGATCTCGAGGTACAACCAGACCAGGGTCACCGTGAGGCCGAAGGCGATGTACCACGCTGTCTTCTCCGGCGCACCATCCCGAATAGCCTGGTCGGCGGTATCGAAGTCGACAAGGAAGCTGAACGCCGCGATCCCGATGCAGACCAGACTGAAGACAATGGCCAGCGGACCGCCGTCACGCAGGTGGAGGCCACCAGGGACAAAGAAGTTCGCGATCAGGTTGACCAGCATCAGCCCGACGACCCCGATCAGGGCACCGGTGAGCCACTTGGTGAACCGCGGGGTAACCTTCACCGCACCGGTCTTGTAGACCACCAGCATCCCGGCGAACACCAACAGGGTGCCCGCGATCGCCTCAGGAACAATGGAGCTGCTACCCGTCCAGCGGTACGCCTGCGCGCCGATGACGCCGCTGATACCACCGAGAAAGACGCCCTCGACCGCGGCGTAAGCAAGAATCAGCGGGGGGCTGACCAACTTCTTGAAGATGATCACCAACGCGAGCGCGAAGCCGACCAGCGCGGCCGGCAGGGCGAGCAGCCACAATCCACTCACATAGGTGGCTACTCCCGTGGCGGCCAGGACAGCCAGCGTGATGCCGGTCTTAGTGACGACGTCATCGACGGTCATCGGCCGGCTCGTGGTCGGCAGGGCGCCGCCATATCGGGGGGCAGCGCCCGGGAAGCTCGCGGGGGCCGAGTTGAAGCCCGCATAGCCGTAACCGCCCCCCCCAGCAGGAAGGTTGCGGAATGCCGGGTTGCTGGTGGTGCGCACCGTGTTCCTCCAGATGGGCGTTGCGGGGCGTCATCGGGTTCAACGCGCCTGCGGCAGGGCCGGTTCCCTGGGCTGGTAAGCCGGACTTTACCCCCGCTGGGTGACATCCCAGCAAGCAAGTACGGGTCCTTCGCGTTACTGTGCGCGAAATGAAGCTCACCGCCGGCTCAGCCGGCAATCAGACCACCGCCGGCTGAGCCGGCGATCAGACCACTGGCCCGGAACAGTGCGGAGGCGGATATGAGCTGGTGGGGCTGGGTTATCCTGGCGCTGGTCATGGTCGCGGTGCTGGCGGTACTCGCGGTGCTCGTCCAGCGTAGGAGGCGGCGCGGCGGCGTGATCGGTCTGAGCGGCCAGAGCCGATGGAGCGACCCGGGCCGGAGTGACTCACGGTGAGCACACCAACTCCGATGTTGCTGCTGCGGGCCAGTGGGCTGGCTGGCCGGCCGGTGGTCACCCTGGGCGGCGATCTGATCGCCGAGATCAAAGATATCGTCTTCGAGCGCACCGGCGGTCGCATCGCCGGTTTCACCCTGCGCAACCCAGGATTGTTCAGCCGATCCCGCACGGATTCACTGCCCTGGCGCGGGGTGCACGGCGTGGGCCGGGACGCTGTGATGGTGTCCGACGAGACAGTGCTGGTCGCGGTCAAGGAGCTCGCGCCGCGTAAGCAGGCCCGCAAAGCGGACGTGCTGGGGGATCGGGTGCTCACCGACAGCGGACAAGACCTTGGGCGCGTGGTGGATGTCGTGCTGCACAGCGGGACGAGCCTGGACGTGGTCGGCTACGAGGTCCAGGCCAGCGAGGCGCTGGGCACGGCGGGACGGCGGGTGTTCATCCCGTTACCCGACACCGTGGCGGTCTCGGGCGAGAACCTCATCGTGCCCGCGACGGCCACTGAGTTCGTCTCCGAGGATCTGGCCGGGTTCGGGGCGGCGGTGGGCGCCTTCCGGTCCCGGTTACGGGAAGGGGCCAGCTGATGTTGTTCAGCCAGGCGCGCAAACGCGACGTGGTGAACACCACCACCGCAACCCGGGTGGCCAGGGTGGACGGTGTCGTCGTGCTGCCCAGGCCGGCCAGGGTGGCGCTGCTTCGATTGGGCAAGGTGCGATGGGGCGAGGCCAGGGGTGCCGGCACCCTGCTCGCCTGGGACGACCTGCAGGGTTTCGGGCCCGACGCGGTGACGGTCGCTACCGACGCGGTGATCCGGCCGGCTCGTGACGCCGTAGAGCAGCGCGCCGAGGACAACGACCTGGAGATCATGGGCAAGCGGGTGCTGACCGAGCGAGGCATGGAGCTCGGCCGGGTCACCGACGTGGACTTCGACCCGGACACGGGTGCGGTCATCTCACTGATCACCACGACCGAGACCATCGCGGGGCGGCGGCTGGTCGGTCTGGGCAAGTACGCGGTCGTTGTGTCGGCCTAGCTGGCCCACAACGTTCGGTGCGCTGGCCGCACCGCCAGCCGGTGTGCGGGCGACAGTCAGCTGGTGTGTGGGCGGCCGCCCACCCCCCGCGCGGCCGCCCACACACCTTCGCCCGTTTGGGCTAAGTAAGCATCGCAGCAGAGCGGCATCCGCACAAGCAGCTGCACAAGTCATTTCGGCGGGGGCTCATCCCCCGGGGCCCCTACCCCCACCTCCACCAGCCAGGCGACGGACGTTCTGGAGGTTGGTGGTCGGCAGCGGCTGGGACAGATCGGCGAGGATGACCTGATCACCGGGGGTCAGCCCAGCCAGCACCTGGGTGCGAGTGGGCCCAATGGCACCGAGGGTGACCTGGACGTTGTGCGGGGTGCCGGCACGCAGCACGGTGACGATGTTGTTGGCACCGGCGGTGTGCACTGCGGAGCTGGGCACCGTGAGGGTGCCGGATGCGTGGGCCAGCATGATGGACACCGACGCGCTCTGTCCGGCGGAGAGTGGCTGCTCGGTGTCGGTGAGGCCGATCGAGACGGGGTAGCTAACCAATCCAGACGGCGTGTTCGAGCCCGAGGAGGCAAGCAGGCCGACCGAGACGACCTGGCCGAGCAGTGGTGCTGAGCTTCCGCTCGGGGTGACGGTCGCGGCGTCGCCCACCCGTACCGAACCCACTGCGGTGTCGCTGACCGATGTGGTGACCTGGTAGGAGCCTGGCCCGATGACGACGATCTGCGGGGTGCCGGAACTCCCTTGGACCAACCCTCCCGTGCTGATGGTCACCGAGCCGACCGTGCCGTCGATCGGGCTGCGCAGCTCGGCCTGGTCGTGGGCCTGTTGCGCTTCGCTGAGTTGCGCCTGGGCGGCGTCGATGGCTGCCTGGTCCGAGGTGAGCTGCTCGGCCGAGGCCGGCCGAGCAGATGAGGCGGCCCGGTTCGCGCCACCAGCGGGTGATCCGGTCGTGCCACTGGGCGGCTGCCGCGGACTCTGGCGGGGCTGGAGAGGCTGGAGAGGCTGCGCCTGGGCACTGGGCCGCGCCGAGATCAGGAGCTTGTCGACGGCGTTATCGAGCGCGGGCATGTCTGTGGCCACAACCTGCTGAGCGTGGTCGACGGCAACCTGGTCCGCGAGCACCGTCTGAAGCGCGGCCGCGCACCCGCTGGCATCAGGCGCCCGCCAAGACCAGGGGCTGGGCCGGTCGGAATTCGGCGGAGTCCTCGCGGCACCGCCATCGGCTGAGGTCAGGAAAACCTGGCAGAGACTGGTCTCGGTCGTGAGGTCCCGTTGTTCGGTAGCGAGGTCCTGGTCGGCTTGCTGCTGGTCCGCGATGAGACGGGCCTGCTGCTGGGTGACCAGTTCCCGGGCAGCCGAGGTAGGGTCCGACGAGCCGGTGATCTCCGTAATGAACGCGGCTGGCGCCACAGCGGCGGTGGACGTGCCGGAGGTCTGGCTCGACTCGTCGGCGGCCAGCCTGGCCTGGGCGGCAGCGACCGCGGAGCGGGCCGAAGCGACCTTGGCGTCCAGGGCGGTCGTGTCGAGCTGGGCAAGGGTCTGACCGGCGGTCACGTGCTGACCGACGGTGACCGAAACGCCGCCAACGGTGCCGGCGATGGGAAAACTGAGGTTCGCCTCGTTGATCGGTTGGATCGTGCCCAGCGAGGTAATAGTCGAGTCGACATCAGCTCGCTCGACGCTTGCGGTGCGGTAGGATGGTCCACTGGTGCGGCTGGTCGCGGCCGCCCCGACCAGGACAATGGCGATCACGACCACGGCACCACCAACCACCCAGCCGCGCCGCCGGCTACGGCCTGAGCGCGGCACGCGCGGCCGCTCGACGGTGGATATCGCGTGACGTGATTCAGGCACCGTTCACCCTGCCGTTGCTAGCGGTGTTGGGCGCGCCTGACCCGGCCCGACCAGGACCGCGACCTCGACCGCCACCAGGACCGAAACCACCTTGGCAGCCGTTGGGGCCAGGCTGACGGATGCTGATCGACGAGGCGGCAACCGCCCCGGTGCCGTCGGACGGGCCGAGGGCGTTCACGCACTGTCCGACGGCCAAGGCTGAGTGGTCGGTCGCGACGGTCTTGCTGAAGGTGGTGGTCTGCGTGGTGGTGACCGAGCGGGTGGCGTTCGAGGTACCGACGTGCATGACGAAGCCGCCCTCATTAATCGAGGTGATCGTGCCTGAAGCGGTCGCGCCGCGACCTCGACCCGCGCCAGTCCCGCATCCACTGTCAGCGGCCGCCGGGCTGATCGACACTGAGGTGGCGGTCACCGGGCCAGCCGGGTCACCGGCGGGCTGCGGGGCACCGAGCGCGAGTGCGCAGTCCCCGACCGCGAGGTCCGCGGCGGTTGCGGGCACCGTCTCGGTGAATCTGGTTGATGGGGTGAAGGTGACGCTCACCTGTCCCGTCCTGGGGTTCTGCACCTGGAGACTGGAGGCTGTGACCGCAGCGACAGTGCCCGAGGCGCCGGGAGGCCTGCCCGGCGCCGCAGACGGGGAACTGGACTCGGCCGGCTGCCCAGCCGTCGAGGTGCCCGCATTCCCGCAGGCGCTGACCGCGACGGCGACCGCCGCGACAAGCCCGAGACACCGACCGAACAACCACTGGTTCTTCATGGGCTCCTCATTATTCGCTACGCAGCGCTTCGATCGGGGCGAGCCGAGCGGCCCGGCTCGCCGGGTAGACACCAAAGACGAGACCGATCCCGACGGCCACCGCCAGCGCACCCAGGGTCGCCGTCGCCGAGATCACGATAGGCTGGGAGAGCAGCCTCGACAGAACGATCCCGGCAGCTGCGCCGAGCACCACACCGAGCACCCCACCGGCCAGTCCGAGCACGGATGCCTCGACCATGAACTGGCGTCGAATCACCCTCGGCGTGGCGCCCAGGGCTTTGCGCAGACCGATCTCGCGGATTCGCTCGGTCACCGACACCAGCATGATGTTCATCACGCCCACGCCACCGACCAGCAACGAGATCGCCGCGATACCGCCGAGCAGCACCGTGAGCGTCTGAGTGACCGACGTGGCGGTGTTCAAGATTGACTGCTGGCTGGTGATGGTGAAGTCCACGCTGGCTGGACTCAGGACGTGGTGCAGGTTGGACAGCTCGGACGCGGCTTCCTGGTAGGCGGCGGACAACGTGTCCGACGACTGCGCCTGCAGATAGATGGTCTGCAACGAGGTCCGGGTCGCGCCGCCGAAGAGCCGTTCGGACGCGGTGGTGAGCGGGACGACCGCCTGGTCGTCCTCGTTCGCGACCGCCGTGGAGCCCGCCGCGCTGAGCACCCCGACCACGGTCAGCGGCACGCCGGTGATGGTCACCGTTTGCCCGACGGGGTCCCGAGCGCCGAACAGTTCCTGGGCGGTCGTGGCGGCGAGCACGACGACCGCCGCATGATCGGTCACGTCCTGGCTGGTGAGGAAACGGCCGCTGTCGACCGTGCGGGCCCGAACCGTGATCCAGTCCGGCATCGTGCCGACCACGTTCGTGGTCCAGTTCACGGTCCCGGCGCTCAACGATTGCGAGCGCTGCACAGTGGGGGCGACTGCGGCGATGTCCGGCGCCACGACCTTCGAGGCCAGCGCGGTGGCGTCCGCCACGGTCAGGGTGGAAGCGGAACCGGAACCGCCGCGGACACCGCTGCTACTGGTGACGCTGCCCGGGGTGACGATGAGCAGGTTGCTGCCCAGCGAGTTGATCTGCTGGCTGATCTGCTGCTGGGCGCCGAGGCCGAGCCCGACCGTCAGCATGACCGCGGCGATGCCGATCAGGATGCCGAGCACGGTCAACCCCGAGCGCAGGCGATGGGACCGCACCGCCTCAAGTCCGGTGCGAATAGTCTCCAGCCAGTTCATCCCCGCACTCCCTCGGGCAGGCGACCGCTGTCACCGCGGATAGCGCCGTCCAGGATGCGCACCGTCCGCTGGGCCGCCGCCGCCACGTCAGACTCGTGCGTGATGAGCACGATGGTCCGGCCGGCGGCGTGCAGGTCGGCAAGCAGCCCCAGCACGTCCGCGGTCGCGGCGGAGTCCAGGTTCCCGGTCGGCTCGTCGGCCAGGATCAGCGCCGGATCGCCGACCAGCGCCCGCGCGATGGCCACCCGCTGCTGCTGGCCACCGGACAGCTCCCCGGGGCGGTGCGCCACCCGGTCCGCCAGACCTACCCGCGCCAAGGCCGCTGCCGCCATGTCGCTGCGCTCGGCGCGCCGGATACCCGCGTAGCACAGCGGAAGCTCCACGTTGCGCCCCGCCGTCAGCGAGCCCAACAGGTTGAACTGCTGGAACACGAAGCCGATCCGCCGGTTGCGAACCTCCGCCAGCTCCTCCTCCGACATCGAGCTGACGTCCTGGCCGGCCAGCCGGTAGGTCCCCGACGTCGGGCTGTCCAAGCAACCCAGGACGTGCATGAGGGTCGACTTCCCCGACCCAGAGGGACCCGTGATCGCGACGAACTCCCCCGTTTGGATCGAGAGGGAGGCCCCGCGCAACGCCTCCACCTCCAGCGATCCGCTCCGGTAGATCTTGCCGACATCGCGGAGCTCAAGGAGCGGAACCTCCACCGCGGGCAGCACAGCAGTAGTCATCCCTCACCCCGTCCCGCCGGTCGGACCACGGCCGCCGCCTCCGCCGCCACCGAAACCACCGCCACCGCCGAAACCACCGCCACCGCCACTGAAACCGCCACCACCGCCTCGCCCGGCGCCACCGGAGCCAGTCCCGGTAGGCGCCGCGGGCAACACGATGCGGGCGCCGGGCGCCAAGCCGCCGGTGATCTGGGTTTGGCCACCCGTGCTGAGCCCCACCGTCACCGGGCGGGCCACCTGCGTGCCGCCGACCATCTCGTAGACCACGGAGCGCCCGCCATCCTGGTGCACGGCGCCCCGAGGCACGACCTCGACATCGGTGAGCTGCTTGACAATGATCGAGACCTGAGCGCTGGCACCGATAGGCAGGCCGGCGGGACTACCGGTGATGGTGATGGTGACCGGGTAGGTGGCGACCCCGGAGCTCTGACTGCCGACCATCCCCACCGACGCCACCGTGCCGAAGATCTGGCTGGTCGAACTGTTCAGTACGACGACGGCCTGGTCGCCGGACTTCAGCTGGCCGACCTGGGTGTCATCGACACTGGCGTTGACGACGTAGGCACCCGTGCTGATCACCACTACCTGGGCGCCCGAGGTCGAGGTGCTGGTCGCGGACCCTGCGGCGGACCCTGCGGCGGACCCGCCTGAGCCAGCGGATGATGCGCCCGATACCTGCTGGCCTACCGTCAGATTGACGGCGGCGACGGTGCCGGCGAACGGCGCGGTCAAGGTGGCACTGGACAGGTTCTGCTGCGCTACGACCAGCTGCGCGTTCGCCGAGGCCAACGCCGCGTTGTCGGCGTTGACCTGCGCGGCTGAGGCGCCGGAGGCTTGGTCGGCAGCGAGTTTGGCCGCACCTGCCGCCACCGCCGCGTGGGCCTGGGCCAGCTGGCTCGGCAGCGACGCCGCGTCCACGGTCGCCAGAGCCTGGCCAGCCTGTACCTGCTGGCCGACCGCCACCGGTACCGCCGTGACCTGGCCACTGACCCCGAAGCTCAGATTCGCCTGCTGCGCCGGTGCGATCGTGCCGGTGGCCGCCACCGTCTGGCGGATGGTGCCCAGGCTGGCGGTACCCAGCCGTGGGGCAACCCCCGACTGCGACCCCGGCCACACCCACCACGTCACAGCGACACCGATGACCACAACCACCGCACTCACGCTCAGCCATCTCCTGGTGAGCATTCGGTGGAAAACTGGCTTCAAAACAACACCCTTTCGTGTGACACGCTCGCCAATCGTAACCCCGGCATCGCTACCCCGAGTCAGCCAGGTGAAGCTGGCGACGGGCTGAGGACAACCTGGAACTTGGCTGAGAGAACGAGCGCCTGGTCACAAGCTCCAGAGGCGGGTCAGCCGATGCGAGTGCCGCCGCGAAATGTCGCTTCCAGTGATTCCAGGCTGCGTTCCTTGGTTTCAGGCACCATCCGCCACACGATCGGGAAGATCGCCACTCCGGCGGCGGCGTAGGCGGTGAAGACGGCACCCGGGCCGGTGAGCGCGGCCAGGGTGGGGAAGGTCAGTGACACGCCGAAGGCGGCCAGCCAGTTGAACAGGGTGGCGATGGCCATCGCCGACCCTCGGATGGCGAGCGGGAAGATCTCGGCCAGCACCACCCACAGCGCCGGACCCCAGGTGGCGGAGAAGGTATTGGTGAACACCACGAACGCGACCATCGCGATCACGAACAACCCACTGGAGTGGGCCGGCAGAGCCAGCGCCGCCGCGCCGACGGCGAACAAGCTGGCCGACATGCCCACCAGGCCGGCCAACAGGACGGGCTTGCGGCCTTGCCGGTCAACAACCCTCGCCCGGACGACCAGAGCGATGGTCAGGATATTCACCAGCCCATTGAGGAAGCCGAACAGCAACGCGGTGCGCGTGGATACCCCAAAACCGGCGAGCACGGTGGGTAAGTACACCATCGCGCCGATCCCGGTGATCTGCTGGAAGATGGCCAACAGTGCGCCCAGCAGCAGCAGCCGACGCACCCACGGAGCGGACAAGCGGGCACCGGTGCCCGTATCGCGCCGCCGCACCTCCAGTTCCCTGATCTCGGTGAGCTCACCCTCAGCCAGGACGGCGTCGCCTCGCAAGCCGACCAGCACCGCGCGCGCTTGCCCGGCGTATCCCCGCCGCACCAGCGACCGCGGAGTGTCGGGCATCACGAGCATCCCGACCACCAGCACGACTGCGGGAAACACCCCGATCAGCACCATCCACCGCCACGAGCCGATGAAGGCCAGGAGGTAGCCGATAGCCGCGGCCAGGGCCGTCCCCACAATGATCATGTACTGGTTCAGGGACGTGACCACACCACGGTCCCGGGCGGGTGCCATCTCAGCCAGATACAGCGGCACCAGCACCGACGCGATACCCACACCCAACCCCACCACGAACCGGAACACCACCAGCACCGCGACACTCGCGGCGACACCGGCTCCCAGAGCCCCGACGGTGAACACCACCCCGGCGACCAGCAAGACCCGCTGTCGCCCCAGACGATCAGCCACCGGGCCGCTGCCCAGGGCCCCCACCATGGCCCCGAACACCGTGGCACTCACCACAGCACCTTCCAGTAAAGGCGTCAGCGGCAGATCACGCGGAATGAACAAGATCGCGGCGCCGATAATGCCGCTGTCATAACCGAACAGCACCGCCGCCAACGCGCCCACGGCGTACACCCATCGCGGGCCCACGCTTACCGGGGCGATCGGGTGGAGGACAGGTCGTACAGGTCCGGCATAGTGAAGTCCGCCGCGCGCCGCCGACCGGACTGGCCGCCGGCCGAGGTCGGGATGTTCCGGCCCGGCCAGACAATCACCGAGGCGGGTGGCAGCGTGAGCCGGCACCGAGCGCCGAGTCCCGGGTGCTCGCCGGCCGTGGTCTGTGCGGTCAGCTCGGGGCCGCCGTCCAGGGCCACCAGCACTTCCTCGACCGCACCGAGACAGACCACGTCACGGACCGTACCGGGATGCCCCTCGGATTCATCCCCCTCAACCAGGTGATCCACCCTCAGGTGCTCCGGGCGGAGGCACCAGGTCAGGTCCACGTCGGGCGCGGTGTCGGCCGGCAGGGCGGACGGCGCGAACACGATCCGTACCCGGCCGGCCACCAGCTCCCCCGGGCCGGACCGCCGGCCGACGTGCAGGTTGCGGATGCCGAGCAGCCGGGCGGCGGCCGGGCTGGCCGGGTGAGCGAAGACCACCGGCTGCGGGCCGGCCTGCTCCAGCCGGCCGAGGTCCAGGATCAGTACCTCGTCGGCGAGCAACGCGGCCTCGACCGGGTCATGGGTGACGATGACGGTGGTGATCGCGGTGTCGCGCTGGAGGTGGCGCAGCTCCCGGCGCAACTCGTCGCGGACCGGGGTGTCCAGGCCGGTGAACGGCTCGTCCAGCAGTAGCAGTCGCGGGTTACGGGCCAGCGCCCGGGCGATCGCGACCCGGCGCCGCTGGCCGCCGGACAGCTGCGAAGGCAGCCGGCCTTCCAGCCCGGTCAACCCCAGCCGGCCGATCCAGTACGCGGCCAGACCCGGCTCGGTGCCCACCCCGAACATGACCTGGTGCCACACCGGTAGGTGCGGTAGCAGGGCGGCGTCCTGCGGGACGTAGCCAAACCCGCGGTCCTCCGGCGCCACCGCCGTGACGTCAGCACCGTCCAGACACACCTGCCCGCCGGTGGGCCGGATCAGCCCGGCCAGCATCCGCAAGGTCAGGCTCTTGCCGGACCCGGACGGCCCGAGAATGGCCAGGTGCCGACCAATTGCGGTGGTATGCGCGACCTCCACCAGGAACGATCCCAACCGGCCGGTCACGTCGAAGGTCAGCAGCGGACTGGCGGAAGAGGTGGGTGGGTGCGGCGCCGGCAGCGGTCGCGGCACCGGATGGCGGCGGCGCAGCCGGGGCAGGTATGCGGCCAGCAGTAACACCACCGCAGCCGCGCCCAGGCTGGCCCCGACCGGGGCCACCGTCGAGTCGATCCCGGTGCCGCCGAACTGCACGTCGGTGAACACCGGCACCGAGTACGGGTGGTAGGCGAGCACCAGAGTGGCGCCGAACTCGCCGAAGGCGCGCAGCCAGGACAGCAGCAGGCCGGCGGCGATGCCAGACGCGGCGGCGGGTGCGGCCACCCGGGTAAACCGCGACCACCGACCGTGCCCGAGCGTGGCGGCCACGTCGTCAAGCGCCGGGTCCAGCGCCGCGAACGCCGACCGGGCGGCCACGATCAGAAACGGTGCGGCCACGAATGTCTGGGCCAGCACGATGCCGACCAGGTTGTCGGTCAACTGGCCGTGGAAAAGCCGCCCAAGGGGCGTGTACACGCCGACCAGGTAGATCAGCAGGATGCCGCTCATCAGCGGCGGCAGCGCCAGCGGCAGCTGCACCGCGACCCCGACCACCGTCGAGCCCCGCCCGCGCCCTCGGGAGAGCAGGTACCCCAGCGGGATCCCGAGCACGGCAATGATCACAATCGAGATGGTGGCCGTCTCCACCGATACGACCAGCGCCGAGCTGAGACCGGGGGTGGCGAGCACGCCAGCCGGGGTGTGGGCCAGCCGGTACAGGTACGCGAAGACCGGGATGACCAGGTACAGCGTCAGCAGGCCGGCCAGCCAGGGCAGCGGCGTACGCAAGGAGTGACGCATCACGCCACCCCGGCTGGCCCGGCGGTCATCGTCCGCCGGTCGCTGAACTGGCCGCCGTCGTCGGTAGCACCGACTTCAGTGCCGGTGGCACTGTGGCCGGATCACCGTAGAGGGTCAGCGGCAGCACGGTCAGGCCGTCCTGGCGCAGCAGCGCCTGCCCCGGCGGGGAGACCAGGTACCGCACGAAGGCCGCAGCCGGCTCCGGGGCCGGGGCCATGGTGAGCACGGTCACGGTGTAGGTGGCCGCCAAGTGCACCTGATCGAGGCTGGTGGTCGGGATCTTCTGCTCGCTCGCCTCGCTGCTGTAGAAGAAACCAGCGTCCAGTTGGCCGGACTCGAGCCGGCCGACCAGCTCGGTCTCCGGCAGCACGGTGATGTTCCGCTGCGCGGCGGCGGGCAGCCCAGGATCGTGGTAGATCGTGGCGGCCTGGGTCAGCGCCTGTTGCGCGAGCTTGCCCTTGGGGTCAACCTTGGGATCGGTGCTGCCCAGTGTGAAGCCGGGCTCGGTGATCACCTGATACCACGGCTTGGACTTCAGGTCGGCGGCGAACTGTGAGTTGGGGGCGTACCCGATCACCAACGGTGCGGAAGCGAACGCCACGTACCAGCTCACCCAGTTGCCATTGGCCGCGCCCTGCAGGTCAGCATTCACCGACGGGCTGGCGCTGATGAACACATCCCCCTGGCGGACCTTGCCCTTGATCTGCGCGGCGAGCGCGCTGGAGCCGGCGCTGAAACCCTGAAAGGTGTCCCCCGTAGCCTGGTTGAAACTCGGGCCGAGGCTGTGTTCCATCAGGTTGACCAGCGAGCCGGCGTAGAGCACATCCACCGAGCCTTTCGCGGTGGTGGTGCCGGTGGTGGCGCCACCACCCGAGCCGCCACACGCCGTCAGCGCCACCAGCGCCGCGGTCAGCCCCGCGACCAGACCTCTGACCCGCATCGCGGCTCCTCTCCTAGGAGTTTCTTCGACGGCTCCGCCCCCCACCTCGAGCGAGCTGGTCGCCGGCCCGAATCCGGAAGATTCGTACGATCCCACCATAACCGCGAAAGCGGCGTTCCACATAGAGTCGGCGACGTAATTGAGATCTTCGCCGCCGACGATACCCGCAGGTGCCAAGGTTCCAGGCAGGTTCGTTGCGGCGCACCACGCGACCACACCGAGTCACCACCTGTGTCGTTTGACCTGCAGGATGCGCGTGACAACAAGGCGAACATGTGTCCGACTATTGCCGGTCCAGTTTGTGGCGGCGGCGAGGAGTGATCATTGTGGACGAGCATGACGACGCTCAGCCCCGCTTCATTGACGCTGCGCAGTCACCTGCCGTGTCGCCACACAAAATTCAGAATTCATCAATCGCGCTTGCGGCCATTCTCGCCGACCTCGAGGAGGGTTTTTATCACTGGCCGGTAGGGCGGGTGATGCTGCAGAAGATTGCCTACTTCGCGACGGTCGGTGGATTGCCAACTGGACTTGAGTTTGAGGCGGCAAGCTACGGACCCTTCGCTCCAGGCCTGAAGCGTGAGCTCGCTCGCCTTCAGGACAACGGCCTGGTTCGCGAGGAGCGACGAGGCAAGATGTTCGAAGTGACTGTTGGCCCCACTTTTGCCGCCGCTCATGCCCAAATTCACGACTTCTTGACTCAATGGCAGGAGGTCGTCGAGCGAGTCTCGAGTCTCTTCGCCCGCTTCGACACCCGACAGGCGGAAGTCGCCGCAACTGTTCATTACGCAGCCACCGAGCTGCGGACCAAGCTGGGTAGGGCGCCCTTCGCGAGCGAAGTCCTCAAGGCGGTGGAGCAGTGGAAGATCAACCGTAAGCCGCCGCTCACGCACGATAACATCAGTCAGGCGATCGTGAGCCTAGCCACTCAAGGATGGATCGACGTCGTTCCCGATTCGTCCATAAAGAATTTTCTCGACGAGCTTGCATCGCTATAATTTTTGGACGAGCCGACTCGCACGAAATATCAGATGGAACGAAAGGCCCGGGGGCGGAAGACAAGGTCCAGACCAGCTGTTCGCCGTCGGTGTACGCGGTGGCGTAGCCGCAGCAGGGGTCCCGCGTCAACGCACTAGCGTAATTCCGCCAAGCGTCCCTCAATATGTTGTCGAATCCCCTCTGTCCTGGGGTCGTCGTAATCTGCTAAGAGCCGCAACGCCTCGCTCCAGCGCTGGCGGCTCTGCTCGATGTCCACGCCTTGCAGAGCAGCCGCGAGCCCATCCAGTGCCATTGCCTCATACCAAGGGTAGCCAAGTTGGTTCTGCACAGCCGCCGCTCTACGGTGAAATTCTGCCGCTTCGCCCTCGCGGTTAAGCCGTTGATACACGTTGCCGGCACCATGCCAGGCAAGTGCTTCTCGGCTACGATCCCCTAAGCGACGGTGGAGCACGGCGGACCGATGGTAGGAGGCCAGCGCCTCAGCGAATTGGCCGAGGGACTGTTGAGTGTCGCCAAGCGTCAGCAGCCAGTAGCCTTCCAGGACATGACTACGCAGGTCCAAGGCGAGCTCATGCGCCTCATGGGCTGCCGCTAGGGCTTCGTGCAGTTCTCCGCGGTCGAGATGGATCCCACTTAGAAGGTGTAGAGCGTTTCCAATATTTCGCTTATTTCCATTTTCGCGATGATAGATCTGAGCCTGTCGAATGTCGTCGGCCGCTTCGATCAGCCGACCAGCTTGATAACGAACCGTAGCAAGGTTTACAAGAACGACAGCTTCCCAGTGGGCAGAGCCTATTTTTTGGAAGACCGCTCGAGCTTGCTTAAAATGTGTCTCAGCCGCTCCGAGCCGCCTCCAGCGGAGGTAGGCCATACCAATCGCATTCAACGAAGCAGCTTCGCCTTGCTGGTCACCAAGCTCCCGCCAGATCGCTAGTGCCTCTTTATGACCCTCCAGGCTTTCCGTCATCTGGTTTGTTTTGACGTAGGTGAATCCGAGGCTCCTCAAGAGTGCAGCCTCTCCGGCACGTTCACCGAGACGATGAGCGGCGTGCAGGCCGATCTGCCCTATTGCTAGCCAGTCTGTGGCAACGGCAGACGGCGCCTTGGCGCTCCACAGTACGAGAGACAACTGCCATGTGTACCGGTCAAATCCGGCCTCCAGCGCGGCTCGCACAGCGGGCATGAAGTTGGAGTGCTCGCGCTCAGCCCAGTCAACAGCATGGTCGTAGTCGGAGAAAGACAGATGAGACACGCTGTCACGTTGTACATCGAGCGGGACACGATCACGGGCGGGCATGATCCAGATCTGCGCCGCGTCAGCGGTATACAGATACCAATCGAGGACACGTCGCAAGGCTTCGATGCGGCTCTCGTGACTCTCCTCGACACGAGCTTGATCAATGGCGTACGCGCGCAGTAGATCATGGAACTCGTATCGGTCGGGCGCGGTCTGCTCCAACATGTGCGCGGCAACCAGACCGTCCAGCAGCTGCCGCGTCCGACGCACGCTGATCCGGGCAAGCGCACACACGGCGCCGATGCCGAAGTCAGGACCCGGGTGCAGACCGAGTAGTCGGAACAGACGAGCAGAGTCCGGAGACAAGGACCGATAAGACCAGGTAAACACGGAACGGACTGCGTCTTCCTCCCCTCCTTCTCCAATACTCAGGGCATCCCACAGCGCAGACTGATCACGTAGGTCAGAGATTAGTTCCTCAAGCCGCATATGGGGATGGCTTGCCGCACGTTCCCCAGCGATCCGCAGGGCCAGAGGTAATTGCGCACACAGCCGGGCAAGGTCGGCCAGTTTCTCTTCGTCATCTTCAGGCCGGTAGCCAGCAGTCACGGCACGCAACAATGCGATGCATTCTGGCTCGGCCAGCATGCCAATGGTCAGGCGCTGGGCTCCATCGTGGACGGCAAGTCCGGACAAGCGGCTACGACTCGTCACTATCGCTAGACAGCGAGAGTAGCCCGGGAGCAGCGGCCTGACCTGGGAGACTGTGGCAGCATTATCGAGCATGATCAGAATATGGCGGTCAGCGAGCACCGAACGATACATCGCCGCAGCGGCCTCGGTTTCTACCGGAATCGCGGGAGCGGGAACACCAAGAGCGGCCAGGAATCGGTGCAGTGCTGTCAGAGCGCTGATTGGCTCGCCAGGATCATACCCGCGCAGGTTGATGTAGAGCTGGCCATCCGGGAAGCGATCTAGTACTTGGTGTGCCCAGTGCAGGGCCAGGGAGGTTTTACCCGCCCCGGCTGTACCGACAATAACGTAAACGGACGCGACGAAAAGGTCACTCTTGTCACTGACCAGGATCTCGTTAAGGCGATGCAACTCTTCCGCGCGGTTGACGAATTTTCTCACATCTGCGGGCAGTTGACGAGGCACGTGATCGTCAGGGCGATCCTGCGCCTGACGGCCAGGACCGTGGAAGTGGATCCCGCCACTGACACTCCCAGCCTGTACCACGTCACGAGAGCGTCCCGACAGTTCGGAGTGCACCTCGCCGGGACGTTTTCCATGATCACTTCCGCCGCCTTCGATTGCACATTCCCCTACGGCTGCGGCGGAGGCAGGTGAGCTACTTGACGGTCGACGTATGAGACTACGTCCTCCCCAATATTGTAGAGCTCCTTGATGAATTCCTCCCAGTTTTTCGCAAGCTCTGCATTGGTGAAGCGAACCGCATAATCCGGAACTCCAGAATCGGTGTAGACAACTTCATAAATAGTCTTCGAACCCAGTACGACCACTTCCGGCAATAGATGAGTGTTCTCCAGTGCGCTCACCGCCCGGGCACTGACGACCCGGATCGGCTTACCGCACTCAGCCTGCATCCGAAGGGATTGCAATTCCCACTGCATATACCCCGAGATGGGATCTTCCACCACTCGCACGCGATAAAAAGTGCTTCGGTTTTCGCGATCCTTACAAACAGACTGGAGCACCGATTCTCGCTTCCCCTCGAGAATTCTCATTGCCCCTTCCCAGTCGCCTCGACGGAATGCGTCCCGACCAGGCGAACCCTGCTCCTCGAAGTGCTGCCGCCGCTCGAACTTCCAGGAATCACTATCGTAGATTTCACCACGACGAAGTCGAAACTCGCGCCTGTAGGAGCCTATATCAAGTCGTGCACCTCGCGAAGGATCAAGAGCAAGGACATCGAGATCAAACATTGGAGATATCCGGCTTCGCTGCGCCGAGCATGATTCCAGGGATGATGACCAATCGTTCATCATGACCGATCTTAACGCCCTGCGGCAAGCGCGACTTGTACGCATCCGTGAGATCCCGACCGATCACGGCGATGTCGCCGTTGTCAAGCTCCCAGATGTCCGGGCATACGTCTTCGTCTTCAGAGCGTCCCAGTTCCTGGGCAGACTTTCCCAGCCGTCGCTTGAACGACGCAGACGGATAAGCTTCCCAAATGCGAGCCATGATTCTCCCCCCGATGCTTCTCGGTTTCCACATTTGCCTACAAGGATTCTACGCGTAACCGCTGCTATCTTCAATGGCCTGATCGGTGACTACGCCGCCCTCCTGAATGCCGCCCACCAGCAACTCGGCGGTCCGATCATGCTGGTCTGGGACAACCTCGATGCCCACAGGAGCGCCGCGATGCGCGCCCTGACTGCCACGCAAGACCGGCTACACGTGATCCGCATATGCCCCGTACGCGCCGGCCCTCAACCCCACCGAGCATGTCCGGTCACACCTCAAACCCAGCCTCAGACCTCCGCGATCCGCCCCGGATTCGGTAGTGAGGCGTACTTGCGCAAGACGCAGTGGGTTTAGCGGGCTGAGCCGGCGATAGCGCCCTTGATGAACGCGCCCCACTGGCCGTCGGCGACGATCAGGGCGGGGCCGGTCGTGTTCTTGCTGTCGCGCACGGCTGTCCATCCGGTCCCGTGGGCCACCTCGACACAGTTGCTGGCCCCGCTGCTGCGACTCGACTTGTACCAGGCGTCGTCGGGGATGGCGAGCATGTGCCTCACTCCTCCAACTCATCAATAAGTGCGTTGATGACCGTCAACGACTCCCGGTCTCCCAGCGAGGCGACACGTAGCCGATCGAAGGCGAGATTATACGCCTGGATGTGATGCGGGCCGACGAGATAGTCGGAACTGGTGAGGCCCTCAATGTAGACGGTCTGGGAGTGGCCGAAGTCGAGCAGGTGGAACGACATGCCGAGCGCGACGTGTGCACCATTGGACAGCGGCATGACCTGCACGGTGACGTTCGGCAGCGCGGCCAGCTCCCGCAGCCGCAACAGCTGCCCGAGCTGGACCTGGGGGCCGCCGACCGTGCGCCGCAGGGCCTCCTCGCCGAGGACGACCCAGAGCAGGGGCGCACCACCGCGCAGGCGTTCGGCCCGGTGTTCCCGGCTGGCGGCCATGTGTTCCACGTCGGCCGGCGGCACGATGACGGAGGTCGACAGCACCGCTCTAGCGTAATCGCGGGTCTGGAGCATGCCAGGGACGAAGTCGCCGAAGAACAGCTTGATCTCGGTCGCGCTGGCTTCCAGGCTGACGAACTGCTTGGCCCAGTCCGGCACGCGGGCCGGACTGGTCTTACGTCTGGCTTCCTCGCCGAGGCGCTGCACCCGCTCGCTGGTGGCATCGTCGGCCTGATAGAGCCTGAGCAGCTCAGACAGCTCGGCGGCGGTCACTCGGACCGCGCCGGTCTCGACCTTGCTGACCTTGGCGCGGTACCAGTGCAGCGCGGTGGCGGTCTCCTCAGTGCCGATCTTGGCTGCTTCCCGGAGGGCCCGCAGCTCGCCACCCAGCATGATGCGCTGGACCACCGGTCCCGGATCTTGCTCGGTCACGTGGGCAAGTCTGCCCCACCGCCGCTTCCTCGCCACGCCACACCTCCCGCAGACCGGATCCGCCAGCGGTAGTATCCCTACCAGGATTCCTGGTGTAGTTTCTGGGTTACGTGGTGACTTCCCGACCTGAAAGTGGCGTTGATGCGAGACGACGAGCAGTACCTGAGCCGCGGCAACAGCCGGACGATCCCCAGCACCTGCCAGACCCACCGCGGCCCCACCGGGTTCTGCAACCTGCAACTAAGGAAGGTCGACGGCACCATCGTGCTCGACCCGCACGTCGCCGGTTGCTGCGTGATCGTGCTTGATGAGGACGAGGCCACGGCGGTCCGCAACACGCTGACCGAATGGCTCGGCTGACCCCCACGAAGACGGCGGCAGACCCCGCCCACAGTCGCCTTGCCCGGCGGTGCCGCCCACCCATGACCGCCGCCGGGCGAGGTTCCATAGCCCAGGGCCCACGGCCAGCCGGCGTAGGCTGCTGACGTGACCGCGCCGACCGTCCGCCCCACGGGCGCGCGCACCGTGACACTAGCCGCTGGAGCCGATGTGCTCGCCGTGCTGGTGTTCGCCGCCGCGGGGCGGAGCTCGCACGCGGAGAGGCTGGACGCGTTCGGGGTGCTGAGCACCGCCGCGCCGTTCCTGCTCGGGCTGCTCGTCGGATGGCTGGGTATCCGGGCGTGGCGCGCGCCGCTACGGCTGCCGGTCGGGGTGGCGGTGTGGGCTGGCGCCGTGGTTGTCGGCCTTGGCCTACGCGCGGCGTTCACCCATCGGTTGCCACTGACGTTCGTGCTGGTCGCCGCTACGAGCCTGGCGCTGTTCCTGCTCTGCTGGCGGGCAGCGTGTTATTCGTACCGGAGGGCTTCGATCGGGCGTAGCCGGGCGGCACGGTAGGCCGGGTAGCTGCCGGCGAGGAGCCCGATCGCGAGGCTGATGGTGAATGCCGCCGCCACAGGCAGGACAGAGATGACGGGGGCGAACCCGGCGAAGACGCCCGAGGAGGGGTTGAGGGCCGGTGCGATGATGCCGATGAGCAAGGACAACCCGATCCCGACGCCGATGCCGATGAGCCCACCGAGGCCGGCCAGGACGATGGACTCAATGAGAAACTGTTCCAGAATAGCGCGGCTGGTGGCGCCGACCGCTTTGCGGATCCCAATCTCCCGAGTTCGTTCGGTGACCGAGACCAGCATGATGTTCAAGACTCCGACACCGCCGACCACCAGCGAGATCGCCGCGACGGCCGGGGTAAACAAGGTGATGATGAGCACGATCTGGTTGAAAGTTTGGATCCGGTGGCCCAGAGATTGCGTTTGGAAGTCCCGCAGCTGGGGGTTCGTGATGTGGTGCCGGGCGTCGAGGATGCGGGTCACTTGGCCTATGGCGGCGGGCACGGCGGCCTGCTGGGGAGCTTGCACCAGGATCTGGGTGAGTTTGTCCCCAATGCCGAAACCGCGGCCGACGATGTAGCGGCGGGCGGTGGTCAGCGGCATGATCGCGACATTGTCCAACTGCTGACCATAACTCTGCATCACCCCACGGACCTGGAAAGTCCGCTGGCTGATCCGGACGGTCTGGCCCGGCGCGGCCTCGGGATCACCAAAAAGAGTGGTCGCGACAGTGGGACCCAGGACCACCACCCTGGCCGCGGAGCGGGACTGGTCCTCGTCGAAGAACGACCCCGCCTGAACGTCCCGGTTGTTCACCTCGGCCCAGCGTTCCGTGGAGCCGATGATGGCCCCCGAGAGGAACGTGGTGGTGTTCGTCTCGATCGGTGTCGCGCCTGGCGTCGCGCCCGGTGTCGCGCCTGGCGTCGCGCCCGAGAGTACGCTGGTGGCCACCGGGGTGACGGTGGCGACGTCGGGAGCGTTGCGCAGCGCGGAGGCGTCGCCGTCGGTCAGAGTCTGCTGGGGCGGGCCCCCGGGGACGTTCGCGGGCTGCGACGCGATAGTGATGAGGTTGGCGTACGGTCCGATGCGCGCGTTGACCGAGTTCCGCACCCCTTGGCCGCACGCGAACAGCACGATCACCGCAGCGACTCCGATGATGAGGCCGAGCATGGTCAGCGCGGAGCGCAGCAGGTGGGCGCGCAGCCCGCGGAGCGCGATGAGCAGCGCCTCCCGCAGGCTCATGTGCCGGCCTTTGCCCGATTCCGTGACACCCCGCTGTCCGTCAAGAGCATCCCTCAGACATAACCCGTCCTCAGCGTCGCGCACAAGGAGATTCAGCGAATTCTCAGTTACCATGACAATGCGTAAATCACCCCTGCCACTCCGCGCACTACACGAGAAAATTTGGTCACACCAGCGCCACCAGCCCCATCCGCACCCATTTTTAGGTCAACCTCAGGAAAGCCACGGCGACGGTTTACGGGTGGCGAACCCCCGTTCCACAGCCAGTTCAGCCTGTGGACCCAGCTGCGGTGCCGCAGGCGACAGACGCCGACGGCTGACCGCCCCCCGGTCGAGAAGCTCTGTGACCGCTGAGCCGATGACGTCCTGGTCCGCCCCTGATGCGGCCGTCTCGACGACAGCTCGTAACGGGGAGACGCTGACCACTTAGCTGTCCCTGGTGCGTTGTGTCGCGATCCCCTGGTCGACTTCTGAACCCCGCGTACCACCGGTGACCGCGCCACCCATTGCGGTATTCTCGAATCCGGGTCAGGCCGGTTCGTGAGCTGTCCACAGTGCTGAGATCGGGAGGCAGCTCAATGCCTCTCCGAAACTGAGCTGCTGGGTGCCGCAATAGAGCACGAGACCGGCACGAAAACGGGAGCCAACTCGGCATTGGAGCAGCCTCAGTCCTCGGAAATCGTCCGCGCGTACGGTCTCCGCCGCTTTGACCTCGATTCCCACGATCTGGCCAGTGTTGTCCTCAAGTACGCCGTCGACCTCGTACTGGTCGCGGTCTCGATAGTGGTAGAGCCTGGCTGATGTGCTTGACCAGGTGAGTTGGCGCGCCAGCTCACCGAGCACGAAGTTCTCCAGCAGGCTGCCTCGGGAGTCATCTGGTGCGCCTGGAGTCAGGTGGGCCGCCATGCCGCTGTCCACGAAGATCATTTTTGGGGTAGCGATCGCGCGCGCCGTGGCGTTCGCTGACCAATAGGGCCTCAGTTCGGGGGACCGGTAGCCAGGAGCAGGGTGGCGGTGTACCGCTGGCCCGACACATCCATCCAGGTCAGCCGTATCGCGTCGCCGGGGTGGTGGCCGGTGAGCAGGGTGGTGAGAGTGGCGGAGGAGTCAACCGTCGCGCCGCCCACTGACACGATGACGTCTCCCGCAGCAAGCCCGGATTGTTCGGCTGGTGAGCCTGGCGTAACGCCAGCGACGAGGGCGCCAGAGGTGACCGAGCCGTGTTGGCGCCCGGATTCGCCCCGGTAGCGCGGCGCTGCCTGCGCGGTCGGGTCCTGGACCAGGACGCCGAGGATGCCGGTGGCCCCGATGTGGATGGTCGCGGAGGCGGTACGAGTCTGGATCTGCTTGCTGATCGCGATCGCGTCGTTGATCGGGATCGCCAATCCCTCACCCCCGGAGGGCTGCCACCGCGACCCGGCCGAGCCTGCGGTGTCGATGCCGATGACCTGCCCGGCGGTGTTCACCAGCGGGCCCCCGGAGTCACCGGGCTGTACATCAGCCGCGACCTGGATCAGCCCGGTGAGCTGCTCCGCGCCGCCAGTGATGTCGTCGCTGACGGTGACCGTCTGGCCGAGAACCGAGACTGTGCCTGCGGCGACGCTGGGCGTACCGCCGCGGCCACCGGCATTGCCGATCGCCGCGATCTCGTCGCCGACCGCGACCCCGCTGGAGTCCCCGATCGACGCGGTGCGCAAGCCGGCGGCACCCCGCAGCTGGAGCACCGCGATGTCATGACCGCGGTCGTAGCCCACGACGGTGGCCGGGTAAGTCTGGCCGTTGCCTACGTCGGTTGCGGTAATGTTGGTAGCGCCGTTGATGACGTGGTTGTTGGTGAGCACCTCACCGGAGGAGCTGAGCACGATTCCGGTACCGGCGCCTTGCTCGTTCGAGTCGCCCAGCCGAGTGTTGATATCCACGAGAGCGGGGTCGACACCAGCCGCCAGGGCCGAGAGATCCAGCGCCCCGCTCGATGCACCGGAGGAGGTCACCAGAGGCGTAGCTGCAGGTGGCGACCACAGTGGTGAGGCTGCTGGCGGTACCCCTGATGCTGAAGCTGAGGAGGGCACCCACGGCGGCACGGGGGAAGCGGTCAGCCACACGACGCGGCCCACCCCGACCGCGATCACCGATACCACGGTGACCAACAGGATGGTCCCCAGGCGCAGCGAGTGTCGTTTCGGAGGCCTGGGGGTTGGTCCGGGCCCGTAGCCACTCAGAGGTAACCCGGTGGGCGGTTCCCACCCGCCGCCGGGATCGGTGCCCACAACAGCTCGTGGATACTCCACGGTCGGCGGCCCGGCGCTGATAGCGCCGAACCCGGTTCTCGGGTAACCCGGACGGTCAACCTCGCTCACAGCTACGCTCTCCTCACCGGGGCATCGGGACGGTTCCGCTCTATCGAGCAGACCGCCGCAACCTGGGAACCACCTGATGCCCGTCTGTGAACTTGATAGCAAGCGTCCCCAACGACGTCCGACACATCCCGAACAACTCGTTTGCGAGCGCACGGTGACTGGTCACCATCACCTTGGCTGACCATCTTCGAGCATCCGGTCACATCGCTGAGCGGGACCACCGGTGAGCTCGGCGTCCTTGCCGTAGAAGATCGCGCTGTTGGCCTAGCACACTAGGTCGGTCTGCTCGTTGTGGACCGGCATCACGGCTTCGAGTCTGACGACGTCGATGGGTGTCGTGGGGCCCGGTGGGGCAACCTGTGGCAGGTTCACGGTGTCATCGCCGTCAGGTCGTAGATGGTGACGCCGTCGATCGTGCGGGCGGCGAAGTGCTGCGCCACCCAGGCCGCGATCTGACGACTTGTGTTGGCTCCGCCGTTCTGTCGGCCGAACCCGCCGCCATTGATGAAGTAATGGATCTTTCCTTGGGCGACGTAGCGCTGGAACTGTTCCAGGGTGGGCGACGGGTCGGTGCCGTTGAACCCGCCCACCGGCATTACCGGGTCGCCGGTGGCGAGCTGGTAGCCGGCTGCGGTGTTGGAGCCGATAGCCGCGGCTACCCAGGTGTAGCGGGTGGCGTCGGCCCGCAACAGCGCGGCGAGCTGGGCGCTCGGGGTGCTGCCGTTGAGTAGTCCGCCGAGGAAGGCGCCGAAGCCACCCTGCCGTGGGCCGCCACGCAATGGTAGGAAGCCGTGGGAGCCGCTCGGGCCGCGGCGCAAACCGCCGGGGCCGCGGCGCAAACCGCCGGGACCGAAGCCTGCGCTGGGTCCCGCGGACGGGATCGCGCCGCCGCGCGGGCTGGCCACTGTGTCCAGGGCATAGGCTGCTGGCCCGGCCAGCCCGGCCAGCAGCGCGGCCCCGGCGGCGGCCACCCCGATGCGGCGGCCCAGCCGGGATCGTGGCGGCCGCCTCCCGACACACAGCCCGCCCGCGGCGACGAGGCCGACGATCAGCACGGAGACCCTCAGCCACGGCGCGAAGTCCGGGGTGCGGGCCAGTAACACCCAGGCCCACACTGCGGTGACCGCCACGGTGCCGGCTAGTAGCACGTGGGCCGCCGTCGTGGCCCGGCGCCGCCACAGCTCCAGGGCCCCGACGCCGACCAGCGCGCCGATGGCCGGGGCCAGCGCGACGGTGTAGTAGGGGTGAATGATGCCCTGCCCGAAGCTCAGCACCGCGGCGGTGACGAGTAGCCAGCCGCCCCACAGCAGTGCCGAGGCACGCAGCCGGTCGCCGCGCGGGGCGCGCCAGCTCAACCACAGCAGGGCCGCGAACAGCAGCAGCGCCGCAGGCAGCAGCCAAGCGATCTGGCCACCCCAGGTGGGGTTGACCAGCTGAGTGATGCCACCGCCACCGCTGAAGGCGCCACCGCCCGGGCCGCCGCCGGCCGGCGGACCGCCGACTCTGCCGGTCTCGTTCCCGGTCAGCCGGCCGAAACCGTTGTAACCGAAGATCAGCTCCAGCACGCTGTTGGTCTGCGAGCCGCCGACGTAGGGCCGGTCCGCGGCGGGGATCAGCTCGACGATGGCCACCCACCAGCCAGCGGTGATGACCAGCGCCACCCCTGCCGCGAGCAGCTGAGCAGCCCGGCGGCGCAGCCCGGTCGGCGCAGCGAGGAGATACACCAGCGCGAAGGCCGGCACGGCGAGGAAGGCCTGCAGACTCTTGGTGAGGAAGGCGAACCCGGTGATCGCCCCAGCCGCTAGCAGCCATCTGGTGCGGGCGGCCTCCAGCGCCCGCACCAGTACGTAAGCGCCGAGGGTGAGCAGCAGGACGAGCAGCGCGTCGGGGTTGTTGAACCGGAACATCAGCGCCGCGACCGGGGTGAGCGCGAGCGTCGCGCCGGCCAGCAGCCCAGCACCCGGGCCGTGCCAGCGGCGCACCGCCGCGTAGAGCACACCCACCGCGGCCACACCCTCCAACGCCTGCGGCACAAGGATGCTCCACGGGTTGACCCCGAAGATCCGCGCCGAGAGCTCCATCACCCACAGCGACGCAGGCGGCTTGTCCACCATGATCGAGTTGGCGGCGTCGGAGGAGCCGAAGAAGAACGCTTTCCCGCTCGTCGCACCGGCCTGCACGGCTGCGGAGTAAAACGTGTTCGCCCAGCCCGAGGCGCCGAGGCCGACGAGGTAGAGCAACGCGGTGCCGACGAGCAGCACAAGGAGAGCCAGCCCGACCCACCGCGAACCGGCGGTGCGGGCCGCCGGCACCGGGACGGGCGGCGCCGCAGGCAGCGTGGTCGTCATACCGGCGACGATGCCCGCGGGAGCTGTCCAGACCTTGTGCCCTCACTGTGACCCAGCTGTGAATCGGTAGCCAGACGTGGAAGACCACGTTCTACTGGTCATCAGGGGGCACGAGGTCGAAGAGGTCGTCTGCTCGGGTCGGGCGCGGTACAGCGCTCATGTTCCAGGCGCCCGTCTCCGGTCGCTGCCGACCCCTCGCGGGCCGGCCAGGCCCTCGCTGGTGACGCCGTAGAAGACGGGCAGGGCGAGGA
>JBOHFY010000069.1:0-14696 GCA_050699895.1 Pseudonocardiaceae bacterium | reverse complement strand
GGGTAATCAGGTGCCGCTTTACCCCGCTCAGCCCGCTCGATGCGCTGGTGGCGGCGTGTCTTGGGGGTTTTGTCGGGGGGATGTTGCAGGGTGTGAGGCGTGGATTACTCCTTGGTGATGGGGTTGGTTGTGGGGGTTGTGGTTGGTGGGGTGGTAGCCACCGCGCTCCGGCGGGCTGCGGTGGCCGAGGCCGGGCGGGTGGCGGACGCCGCCAGGGCCGGCCTTGAGGCCGAGCTCATCGCCGCCCGCCGGGCGGGCGAGAGTGCCGCGGCGGCCAGGGACGCCGAGACGGCCCGGGCGCGGCAGTGCCACCAGCGTGCCGAGGAAACCGGTGAGCGGCTCGCGGCGGCCCGGGCGGAACTTGCCGGCGTCCGCGCCGCGCTCGACGCCCAGCGCAGCGCCGCAGCCGACCGGGAACGGCTGCTCACCCACCGCGAGGCCGAGCTCAAGGACAGCTTCCAAGCACTGTCAGCGCAAGCGCTCTCGCGCAACAACGAAGCATTCGTCCAGCTCGCCGAGGCACAGTTCGCCAAAGTCACGGCGGCGATGTCGGCCAAGTCAGACGGCGACGCCACCCAGCGTCAGCAGGCCATCGAGGCGCTGCTCGGCCCGATCACCCAGAGCCTGCACCGGCTCGACGGTCAGATACGCACGGTGGAGAAGGAGCGCGAGGCCGCCTACGCGGGGTTGCGCGAGCAGGTCGGGGCGATGCACCGCACGTCCGAGCAGCTGCAGAGCGAGACCCGGCAGCTGGTCACCGCGCTGCGGGCGCCGCAGGTCCGCGGCCGGTGGGGCGAGCTGCAACTGGAGCGGATTGTGGAGCTGGCCGGCATGGTCGAGCACTGCGACTTCTCCCGGCAGGTCACCGCCACCGACACCAGCGGCGACGACGACGCCCTGGTCCGCCCCGACCTGGTGGTGCACCTCGCTGGTGACAAGCACATCGTGCTCGACGCCAAGGTGCCCTTCGGGGCCTACCTGGAGGCCGTCGAGGCCACCGACCCGGACCGCCGGGCCGACCGGCTCGCCGCGCACGCCCGGCACCTGCGCGCCCACGTGGATTCGCTGGCGCACAAGTCCTACTGGCAGCGCTTCGAGACCACGCCCGAGTTCGTGGTGTTGTTCGTCCCCGGCGACCCGTTTCTCGAGGCGGCGCTGCAATCCGACCCCGCCTTGCTGGAGCACGCCTTCGAGCGCAACGTCGTGATCTCCACCCCAACCACGCTGATCGCGCTGTTGCGGACGGTGGCCTACACCTGGCGCCAGGAGTCGCTGGCGCGCAACGCCGCGCGGGTCCACGAACTGGGTCGCGAGCTGCACTCCCGGCTGGCCACCATGGGCAGCCACGTCGCCAAGCTCGGCAAGGCGATCGGCGGGGCGGTCGACGCCTACAACAAGACCGTCACGTCGCTGGAGTCGCGGGTACTGGTCACCGCCCGCCGGTTCGGTGAGCTCGGCGTGGTCGCCGAGCAGCTCGACACACCCGAGCAGGTGGAGCGCAGTCCCCGCTCCGTGCAGGCGGTGGAACTCCTCGCGTCCGCGACGGACGCACTCCTCGCGCTGGATCCGGGACAGCGCAAGCAAGACTCGGAGCGCCGCAGCGAGGACTGGAGCTGGGTCACCGAGGCGCTGCACCAGGTGGGGAGCGACGATCGGGAACGGTCTACGGTGAACGAGTGACGGGCACCCGATCCCGAGGCCCCGCCCGGCGCGCGTCTGCCCATCGCGAGTCGTGGGGCGAGCAGTCATTGCTGCCCGATCGCTCCGGGATACCCTGGTTGGCGGCGGCGTTATGCGCGCTCGGGCTCACCGCGATCGGCGCGTTCGCGGATATCGAGCGGCTCAACCACTTGGGCATCGTGTTCCAGGTGTGCTATTTTCTCGGCTGCCTGCTCGCGGTGGTGGTGGTGCAGCGCAAAGGGTTGTTCGCGCCGATGGTGGCGCCCCCGCTGATCCTGGCGGTGGCGGTGCTAGGCGTTGTCCTGGCCGCTGGCTCGCATCCCGCCGGCGGGGGGACGGTCGCCACCGCGCTCGCGGTCGGCACTCCCTTGATCAGCGACTTTCCCACCATGGCGATCACCACCGGGAGCACTGTCACTATCGGTCTCATCCGGCTCATCATCCAGCGACGGCCAACTCCACGACATGATCTTTAGGCCCTATTCGCTCGCGTCGCATGACTGAGTACTGGCGATCGATTCCTTCAGCTCGCGCGGCAGGGCGAACACCAGCTTCTCCTCCGCCGTCATGACCTCCTGTACATCGGCATATCCCCACTCGGCGAGAAAGTCCAACACACCGAGGACCAGCACCTCGGGCACCGAGGCACCGCTGGTGACGCCGACCGTGCGCACCCCGTCCAGCCAGGCCGGGTCGATCTCGCGCGGGTAATCCACCAGGTAGGCCGCGCGAGCACCGGAGTCCAGCGCAACCTCGACCAACCGCACCGAGTTGGATGAATTCCGCGACCCCACGACGAGAACCAGATCGCACTCGGGCGCCATCGCCTTCACCGCCACCTGCCGGTTCTGGGTGGCATAGCAGATGTCGTCACTCGGCGGGTCGGCCAGCTCGGGGAAGCGTTCCCGCAGGCGTGCCACGGTGTGCATCGTCTCGTCCACCGACAGCGTCGTCTGGGACAACCACACCACCCGCGACGGGTCTGCCACGGTCACCGAATCCACCGCGTCCGGACCGTCGACGAGCTGAACCCGCGCGGGCGCCTCACCGGCGGTGCCCTCGACCTCCTCATGACCCTGGTGACCGATCAGCAAGATGTCGTAGCCGTCGCGGGCGAACCGCTTGACCTCCTGGTGCACCTTGGTCACCAGCGGGCACGTGGCGTCAATAGTGCGCAGGCCACGCGCCGCGGCCTGCTCGTGCACCGCCGGCGACACCCCATGCGCGGAGAAGACCACGATGGCGCCCTCGGGCACGTCGTCGGCCTCGTCGACGAAGACCACCCCGCGGCTCTCCAGGGTCTCCACCACATGCCGGTTGTGCACGATCTGCTTACGCACGTACACCGGCGCCCCGTGCGCCTCGAGAGCCTTCTCGACGGTGACCACCGCGCGGTCGACCCCGGCGCAATAGCCGCGAGGCTTGGCGAGCAACACACGCTTGGTCATGGCCGCCACCCTACGACCGGCGCCGCCACCGGCGGGGTGTGCCTGCCAGGGTTGCTGGTTCGACCCCGCCCGCGGGTCTCCCGCAAGCCCGAGTAGGCACAAGGCCGGTAGCTGGGGCAGGCTTGACGACCATGAGCCACGTACCCTTGCCCGTCCGTGTCGCTGTGGGCCTGATGGTCAGCGCCGTGGAACAGGCCCGCAAGCTGCCCGAGCAGCTCGCCGAGCTCCCCGTCACCGCAGCCAGCCGGGCCGTGCAGGCGGGGATGCGGGTGCAACAGCGGGTCACCGAGCTGGCGATTAAGGGCGACCAGGTGTTCTCGCTGCTCCGCCCGGTCGAGGACACCCCGCCGTGGGCCACGTTCGATGAGGACGACGAACCCCCACGACCCGGCGGCACGACCACCGCGGATACCGCAGGCGAGTCCACCACAGTGAACAACGGTGCCGGCGCCGGGGAGGCCACCGTGCCCCCGTTGGTGCTAGCCGAGTACGACGAGCTGTCGTTAACCCAGCTACGGACCATGCTGCGAGAGCTGTCACTGCCCCAGCTAACCGAACTTCTGGAGTACGAACACGCCCACCAGGACCGGCCCGCGTTCGTCACCCTGCTGTCCAACCGGATCTCCACGGTCCGCTCCCAGACGACCGAATGACAATGGCCGACTCCCCATGACCGAAGCACAGCCCGTGGCCGAACCCGCCACCACACCGGAAGCACCCTGGCCGGTCCGCACGGTCGCCCGCAAGATCGCGGCATGGATCGACCGGTTAGGCGAGGTCTGGGTCGAGGGGCAGATCACCCAGATCAGCGCCAAGGCGGGCACCGCAACGGCGTTTCTCACGCTGCGCGACCCAGTGGCCGACCTGTCGGTGACCCTGACCTGCCCGATCGCGCTGGTGCGCGACCGGCAGCCGCCGCTGGCGGATGGCTGCCGGGTCGTGGTGCACGGCAAGCCGTCGTTGCACCTGGGCCGCGGCACGCTGAGCCTGCGGGTCGACGAGATCCGCGCGGTCGGCATTGGCGAACTGCTCGCCCGCATCGAGCGGCTCCGGCGGCTCCTGGCTGCCGAAGGCCTGTTCGATCCCCGGCGCAAGCGGGCGCTGCCGTTGCTGCCCGGCTGCGTCGGGCTGATCACCGGCCGGGCCAGCGCCGCCGAGCGCGACGTACTCAGCAACGCCACCGCCCGCTGGCCAGCGGTGCGTTTCCAGGTACGCAACGTGGCGGTGCAGGGCCCGCTCGCGGTGGGCCAGATCATCGACGCGCTCACCATGCTCGACGCCGACCCCGCAGTGGAGGTCATTGTGCTGGCCCGGGGTGGTGGCAGCGTGGAGGACCTGTTGCCGTTCTCTGACGAGGCGCTGTGCCGCGCGGTATCGCGATGCACTACCCCGGTGGTCTCGGCGATCGGCCACGAGCCGGACACCCCGCTGGTAGATCACGTCGCGGACAAGCGCTGCTCCACCCCGACCGCCGCCGGCAAGTGCGTGGTGCCCGACGTCGCGGAGGAAACCGCGGCGCTGCATCAGCTGCGCAACCGCTGCCACCGCGCGCTGCACGGCTGGGTGGACCGGGAGCGGCGGCTGCTCGACGCGCTGCGAACCCGCCCGGTGTTGGCCAACCCGATGCGCCCATTGGCCGAGCGCGACCGGATGGTGACCGACCTACGGGCCCGCGCCGACCGGGCCCTGCTCGGCGGACTACGAACAGCCCAAGACGGGTTGACGCACACCGCGGCACGCTTGAGCACCCTCGGACCGGCAGCCACCCTGGCCCGCGGCTACGCGGTGGTCCAGCGGGTTGACAGCGCCTTATGTGGTGCTACCGCGCCGAGCACACCAGCACTGGTGCTCCGATCGGTCACCGACGCCCCCGAGGGCACCGAACTGCGGGTGCGGCTCGCCGATGGGGCCCTGCGCGCGGTGGTAACCGGTGGCTGATGATGACGGCATGAATAACCCCACAGGGCTGGGCTACGAGGCAGCCCGGGACGAACTGGCTGAGGTGGTGCGCACCCTGGAAGCTGGCGGGCTGAGCCTGGAAGACTCGCTGACGCTGTGGGAACGCGGCGAGCAACTCGCCGCAGCCTGCGAGCGACACCTCGCCGGCGCCCGGGAGCGGATCGAGTCGGTGATCTCCGCTCGCGAGCAGCGGTCCGCCGAACCACCCCTGGAGGCGTGACGGTGTCACCATGGTCGATGGGGGTTCGAGATGCGGGATCTGAGCTTCGTGTGGCTGGAGATCACTGGGAAATGCCAGCTCACCTGTAACCACTGCTACGCCGAATCCGGGCCGGACGGCGGTGACGGGACGATGTCATCTGCGGACTGGTGCCGGGTGATCGATGAGGTGGCGCAGCTCGGTGGATGGATGGTGCAGTTCATCGGCGGGGAGCCGACTCTGTACCGGGGGTTGCCCGATCTAGTGCGCAGCGCCCTAACTCAAGGGTTGGAGGCAGAGGTGTTCACTAACCTCGTACACGTGTCCTCGGAGCTGTGGGAAACCTTCGCCCATCGTGGGGTGCGGCTGGCGACGAGCTACTACTCCTGTGACGCCGCCGAGCACGAGGCAATCACCAGATGCAAGGGCAGCCATGCCCGGACCAGGGCCAATATCATCTTGGAGACCACCGTCAGCGGCGCACGGATGCTGGCCGGTCCTCGGCTATGGATGAGCCGGAGGCCGCGTTATCCTTCACGTCCTGCCTGCAGCTGGTTGCCCTGATGTACCAGCTCGGTCAGTCCGGCGCCCAAGTCGTGTGCGCTACCCATTCACCGATCCTGGCCGCCACTCCCGGCGCCGAGATCATTGAGGTGGGTGAGCATGGCCTACGCCGGGTCGACTGGGCGGACCTCACGCTTGTCGATCACTGGCGACGCTACCTCGAACACCCCACGGCCTACCTCCGGCACATCACCGAGTCATGACCCACCCCACGCTCGCCCCGGAACCCGACACCGACGCGGACGCGACGTTTCGCAACTGGATGCGGCTCAACCTCGCACGGGCCGCCGAGGAGTTCGGGCTGTCTGTGACCGGAGCGCCGGTCTTCGGTTGGCGGCTGCGCTCGATCGGCGCCGTCACGCACGGCCCGAACGGGGCATGCTGGCTGCGAGTCGTCTCCGAACAACCACAGTGGGCCACCGGGGAGTTCTGGACCGGCAACGAGGACGCCAACACCCTCACCGGGCTACCCAAGCCCGTCGTCCTCGCGAGCACCGAGTGGAACGAGGCGGGGTGGAGATCCCAGCGGGCCGAGCTCATGACCCTGCTGCCCGGCGAACCGTGCTCACCCACCGATGTCTTGCGGACCGCGATCGAGTTGCCGGACAGCTGGTATCGCGAGCTACGCCGGTCTCTCCACCGTCTGGCCAGTGTTCGCACGACCCGGATCACCGTTACTCAAACCAGGGTCACTGGCCTGGTCCGTGCCGCATTCGGTCAGCACCGCAACCTCCCGATCAACCGCTGGGAAACCATCCACGGGGATCTTCACCGGGGCAATCTCCTGCAACCGCGACTCGTAATTCTCGACTGGGAAATGTGGGGGAAAGGTCCGGCGGGCACCGATGTCGCGACCCTGTACTGCTACAGCCTCCACAATCCCAACATAGCCCACAGGGTACACGGAGAATTTGCCGATATTCTCGACGGTCCGGAGGGGATTATCGCCCAACTATGGGTGGCGGCGCGCCTATTGAAGCGAATAAGAAAATCGGGTGACTTTCCAGACCTCGAAACACCTCTCCGACACCACAGCGAAACACTGATCTCCTGACCCAGGAAAAGCCATCAGGGTTCGAGGCGGTTCGGTCCTCGGAACAGGAACGTCACCTCGCGGATGCTCTCGAGGCCGAGCAGCACCATCATGATCCGGTTGAGCCCCGCGCCGAGACCGCCATGGGGTGGCATACCGAAGCGGAAGCAGTCCAGGTAGGAGCGCAGCGGCTCCAGGCCCAGCCCCTTTTCCTCGGCCTGCTTGCACAGCACGTCGTAGCGGTGCTCACGCTGTGCGCCAGTGGTGACCTCGATACCCTTCCACAGCAGGTCAAAACTCGCGGTCACGTCCAGGTTGTCGGCGGGCCGCATATGATAGAACGGGCGCACCGACGCTGGGAAGTCCGTGACGAACACAAACGGGTGACCGTGACGTTCCTGTGCCAGCGCCGAGAGTGCGCGCTCACCTTCCGGGTCGAGGTCCACCTTGTCGCCCTCGGGGTCCCAGCCCTGCTCGCGCAGCAGCCGGATCACCTCGGCCATCGGGTAGCGGGGGAACGGCACGGACGGCACCACGACCTCGGTGTCGACATGCTCGCGAATCTGCTCGCCGTGGCGTTCCCGCACAGCGGCGAGAACGTGGGCGAGCATCCGTTCCTCGAAGCTCATCACATCCTCAACGCCGTCGATCCACGCGATCTCCGCGTCAATGCCGGTGAACTCGGTGGCGTGGCGCGAGGTGAACGACGGCTCGGCCCGGAACACCGGCCCGATCTCGAACACCTTGTCGATACCGGACGCGATCGCCAGCTGCTTGTAAAACTGCGGCGACTGCGCCAAATAGGCGGTGCGATCAAAGTACTTGACCGTGAACACCTCCGCGCCGCCCTCCGACGCGGTGCCCATAAGCTTCGGCGTGTGCAGCTCAGTGCAGCCCTGCGCATAGGCGAACTCACGCAGTGCCTTCTCGACCGTGGTCTGCTGCACCTCGAAGATCAGACGCCGCGCCGGGTTACGCAGATCCAGGAAACGCCAGTCAAGACGCTGGTCGATGCCGGTCTGCTCGTTGATCGGCAGCGGCGAGTCAGCCCGGTTGGTGACCTCGATCGATTCCGGGATGATCTCCAGCTCGCCGAGGTTGACCACCTTGTTGTCCACCACCGTGCCGGTGACCTTGACCGCAGACTCGATCGACATCCCATGCTCGATCAAGTCCTCCAGATCGCTGCCACCTTCGGGGCGCTTGTGCGTGACCTGCGTCATGCCGGTGTGGTCACGGACCAGGACAAACTGGATCTTGCGCTGCAAGCGCAGGGTGTTCACCCACCCGTACACGGTCACGTGCTGACCGATGTGCGCGCGAAGGTCACGCACCAGCGTCCTGGGCATCGCTTGTCCTTTCGCTCCTGGTAGGCAATGGGCCTACGGTCGAAGCATGGTAGCTGCGGGGGCGTCTCCGATCGACCTGTTCGCCGCCAGGGAGCAGATGGCGATCTCGTTGGGTTGGCACATCATCCTGGCGTGTCTGGGAGTCGGGATGCCCGCGCTGACCCTGTTCGCCGAGTGGCGGGGCTTGCGCACCGGCGAGCACGCCTACCGGCTGCTGGCTCATCGGTGGGCCAAGGCGATGGGCGTGCTGTTCGCCGTCGGCGCGGTGTCCGGGACGATCCTCAGCTTTGAGATGGGCCTGCTGTGGCCGGGCATGATGAGCCGCTACGGCCAGGTCATCGGGCTACCGTTCGCGTTGGAGGGCATCGCGTTCTTCATTGAGGCGATCTTCCTGGGCATTTACCTCTACGCTTGGGATCGGCTACCGCCGCGCCAGCACGTGCTCTCCGGTATTCCGATCGTGGTCGCGGGAGTGTGTTCGGCGTTCTTCGTGGTCACCGCCAACGCCTGGATGAACCAGCCGCGCGGATTCGACCTCACCAACGGCACCGTCACCGCCGTCGACCCGTGGGCGGCGATGTTCAATCCGGCCACCCCGCCGGAAACCACCCACATGATCCTGGCCGCGTTCATGGTCACCGGGTTCGTCATCGCCAGCGTCTACGCCGTGGCCCTGCTGCGAGGCCGCCGCGACCGCTACCACCGGCTCGGTTTCCTGATTCCGTTCACTGCCGCCGCGATCATCACCCCAGTGCAGATCGCCGTCGGCGACTACGCAGCCCGGTTCCTAGCCAGCTACCAGCCCACCAAGCTCGCCGCCATCGAGGGCGTTTACCACACCGGCTCGCACATTCCCCTGACCGTCGCCGGCATCCCGGTGGGTAACCAGTTGCGCTACGGGCTGGAGATCCCCGACGGGCTGTCCCTGCTGGTCGGCTACAGCCCAAGCACGGTGATCACTGGCTTGGACCAGGTACCCGTGGCCGACCGACCACCGGTGGGAGTCGTGCACCTGTCCTTCGACGTCATGGTCAGCGTCGGCGTCGCTCTCCTCCTGCTGGGTATCTGGCTCGGTCTGAGCTGGTGGCGGCACCGCGACCTGCCCCGCAGCCGGTGGTTCCTGCGGGCCGCCAGCGTCACCGGGATCGCCGCCTGCTGCGCTCTGGAAGCAGGGTGGGTCACCACCGAGGTCGGTCGCCAACCCTGGATCGTGTGGGGCCAGATGAGAACCGCCGACGCGGTCAACCCCGCCCCAGGGTTGGTCGCCGGCCTGGTCGCGGTGCTCGCGGTCTACGTCGTGATGACCATCGGCACGGTCTACGTCTTGCGCCGGATGGCCCGCTACCACCGGCTCGCGGCTCCGCAAGAGCAGGACGCCGTCGCCGGAGGTGCACGGTGAGCCTCGCCCAGTGGTCAATCACCGTGCTGTGGATCGGATTAACCCTCTACGCGCTGCTGGCCGGCGCCGACTTCGGCGCCGGTTTCTGGGATCTGTTCGCCGGCGGAAGCCGCCGTGGCCGCCCACAGCGGGACCTGATCGAGCATTCCATCGGACCGGTGTGGGAGGCCAACCACGTCTGGCTGATCTTCGTCATCGTGCTGCTGTGGACGGCTTTCCCGACTGTGTTCGCGTCCGTGATGTCGACTTTGTACATTCCCTTGACGTTGGCGGCGCTCGGCATCATCACGCGAGGCGCGGCGTTCGCCTTTCGCAAGGCCAGCGACCAACTCGGGCAGCAACGTCTGTTCGGCGCCGCGTTCGCGCTGTCCTCGGTACTCACCCCGTTCTTCCTCGGCACCGTGGCCGGCGGCATCGCCTCCGGCCGCGTTCCCCTGGGGCTGGCCACCGGTAACCTGATCACCAGTTGGTGGAACCCCACCTCGTTGCTGGGCGGCACGATCGCCGTGGGTACCGCCGCCTACCTCGCGGCGACCTACCTGTGCGCGGATGCCATGCGCGCGGGCCAGCGCGAGCTGGCCGAGGCATTCCGGCACCGTGCCTTGGTCACCGGCATCGTGCTCGGTGTCGTGGCTTTGGGTGGGATCGCGGTGCTGCACGCCGACGCGCCGCGGCTGTTCGACGGTCTGACACACCGCGCGTTCCCGCTGGTCATCGCATCGGCCGTCGCGGGGGTTGCATCCCTGCTGCTGGTGCTCCGCCGCCGCTACCTGCTCGTGCGGGTCACCGCCGCGCTGGCGGTCACCGCCGTGTTGTGGGGGTGGGCGCTGGCCCAATACCCCTACCTACTCCCACCCCCCGCTACGGCGGCTGTCACCATCACAGCCAGCGCGGCGACTCCGGCCGTGCTCTCGGCAACGCTCATCGCCCTAGCCGTCGGCGCCGCGCTGCTCATCCCGTCGCTGCTGTGGTTATTCCTGCTCTTCCAACGAGGCCAACGCTCTGACGAGCATCAGCAACCATTACTCAGGTAGCGCGGCGTGGGTTCTCGCCACCGAGGCCGAAGCGGTTGCATAGGGAGTCCAGTTCCCACACTCGGCGCCGGGTGCGCTGGCTCAAGTCGGTCACCAGCTCGCGGGCGATCGGGTCCAGCCGGATGCGCTGCGGCGCCAGTCGGTCCGCGGTGTCCAGGTGCCGGATCGCCTCGGCGTCGCGATCGGGCCCGTCCTGCACCAGGGCGCGGGCCAGGTCCCGGTGCGCCTCCGAGGAAGAGGTGCTGCCCAATGCGTCCACGTCCCGCAGCGTCCGGGTGATCTCCGCGTAGGCCCGGCCACCCTCGCCCAGCTCGACACCGATTCCCAACCGGTTCAGCCGCACGTTGGTGGGGCCGAAATGCCGGCGCATCCCGTTGCACTCCCCGATCCGGGCGGCGATCGTCCCGGCCTCGTCCAGGTGGGCGGTTGCCTCGTCGCCAGCCCGCCGCCGGGCCGCGATCCACGCGTGCCTCATGTGCAACATGCCGAGCACTTCGGCAGGCAGGGTGTTCTCGTCACGCAACCGCGCCACCGGAGTCAACTCGTCAATACCGGCGCACACCATCGCCCGGGCGCGATCCTGTGCCCCGAGTAGGGACAGCGTCGACGCCCAGAGCCAGCGAGCGAACCCGATCAGTTCCGGCCTGCCGTGCCGCTGGGCCAGGTCGAGGGCGAAGCGAGCGGCGACGGCTGCCAGGTCGTGGTTGCCTGCGCTGACGCTCACGACCGGGCTGGCCACCCCGCACGCGGTGACCAGCGCCGTGACCGCCCGGTCCCGATCGGGCGAGCCCACCGTCGCGGCGTATACCTGCAGGTCGGTGAGCAACGTGCCGATGTCCCGACCGGCCACGGACAACCGGCTCTGGTCGCGGTGGTCGTTCGCGGCCTGTGCCCACACCACCAGCTCATCAAGCGGCCGGGGTCGCACATCCGGCACATCATCCGGGCCGTAGTTGTGCAGCGCCGCCTGGATGCCGGGCACGGCCGCCAGCGCGTCGGCGGTGTCCCGGTTGACCGGGGGGTACGACTGCCCGGTCAGGTCGGTCACCGAGCACCCGAGCGCCTTCGCGAGGTCCTCGATCAGCTTGCGCCGCAGGAACGGCCGCTCCCCCAGCTCCAGCATCGACAGGTAACCCTTGGTGATCCCGGCCAGCCCCGCCACCACCTCCAGGCTCAGCCCGCGACGGCGACGGATCAGCCGGGCGCGCCGCCCGATCTCGATGGATTCCAGGTCCACCCGCGTGGCCTTGCTCACCAGGTGTCACCTCCCGTTCTCGGCGTAGTCGGCAGATCAAACCCGAAATTGATCACCTAGTTGTTCACACGTTGTGAACACTGCCCGGTGAGGCCGAAGCGGTCGAGCAGGCTGCCCACCATCGCCACCTGCTGGCGGGCCCGCTGGGTCAGCTCCTCGGTCAGCTCCCGGGCGATCGGGTGGTTGCGCAGCCACACCGGGGCGGCCCGGTCGGCGAGGTTGAGGTGGCGGACCGCCTCGTCGTCGCGGTCGCCGCCGTCCTGGGCCAGCGCCCTGGCCAGGTCGAAGTGGTAGCGGCCGGTCCGGGCCAGGCTGTGCAGGCCCGCCACGTCGACCCGTTCGGGATGGGCCTGCTCGTAGGCCATCGCACCCTCGCCGAGGTCGACACCGACCGACAGCGTCCACAACGCGACCGTGGTCGGCCCGAAATGCAGCAGGTCCGTGTTGCGCTCGCCGGTGCGTTGCGCGATCGCACCGGCCTGGTCGAGATGGTCCCGTGCGGCACCGGCCCGGCGGGCTCGCGCCGCGAGCTTCGCGGCGAGAAGATGGTGCATGCCCAGCAGCTCGGCCGGGCCGGTATCAGCGGCTGACGGGTCAGCCACCGGCTCGAGCTCCGCCAGCGCCAGCCTGTTCGCCGCCTCAGCCTGGGGCCTCGCGCCGACGTTGGTCCATCTCCACGCCCATCCGAAGCGGGCGAGCCCGAGGGAAACCGGCTCCCCCAGCCGGATCGCGGCGTCGAGCTCACGACGGCCGACGGACAGCGCCAGGTCGTGGTACCCGATCATCCCGGCGATGGCGGCAGCGACATGGCAGGCCCGCACCAGCGCGGCCAGCGCCGGAGTGCGGGTGTCGGCGAGCTCGGCGGCGGCATGCACCTGCAGCTCGGTGAGCAGCGTCCCGAGGTCCCGCCCGGCACGGGCATACCGATCCTGGTCGAGGTGCTCCTGGGCCTGCCTCGCCCACTGGTCGAGCTCAGCCACCGGGCGAGCCGGCAGGCCGGGCGGGTCGTCCAGTGCGGTGCAGTAAACGGCCTCGCGAATGCCGGGCAGCACCGTCAGTGCGTCCGCGGTCGCCCGGTCGCACGGAAGATAGGGTTGCCCGGTCAGGTCGGTCACCGAGCACCCGACCGCGTTCGCGAGGTCCTCGACCAACCCGCAACGGGCGAACCGGCGCGCACCACTCTCCAGCATCGACAGGTCGTCGTCGCTCACCCCCGCCAGCCCAGCCACCACGTCCCGGGGCAGCCCTCGAAGGCGGCGGATCACGCGGGCTCGGCGCCCAATCTCGATGGGTTCCTGGCCCATCGGCACTGTCTCGGCCACCGGGCATCACCTCGGCCACCACGGTAGCGCGTCCTGGCCGAACAACTGAACCCCGCGGCACTCTGGGAGAATGATTATGCCGCGCAGTCCATTCCGGGAGAGCCCCATGAACACTGTGTCCGGGAGGGCCCCATGAACACTGTGCCGACGCCGCGGCAGGAACCGACGCGGGAGGAACCGGACCGCAACCTCGCCCTGGAACTGGTGCGGGTCACCGAGGCCGCCGCGATGGCCGCCGGCCGCTGGGTCGGCCGCGGTGACAAGAACGGCGGTGACCAGGCGGCTGTGGACGCCATGCGCAAGCTGGTCGGCTCGGTGTCGATGCGCGGCGTTGTGGTGATCGGCGAAGGCGAGAAGGACGAGGCGCCGATGCTGTTCAACGGCGAGGAGGTCGGCAACGGGCAGGGCCCGGAATGCGATGTCGCGGTCGACCCGATCGACGGCACCACGCTGATGAGCAAGGGCATGCCCAACGCGCTGGCCGTGCTCGCCGTGTCTGAGCGGGGCACGATGTTCGATCCGTCGGCGGTGTTTTACATGGAGAAGATCGCCACCGGGCCGGAGGCGGCCGAGGTCATCGACCTGTCCGCGCCGGTGGCGGAAAACATCAAGCGGGTCGCCAGGGCCAAGCGGATGGACATCTCTGACATCACCGTCTGCATCCTGGAGCGGCCGCGACACGATGACCTGGCACGCCAGGTCCGCGAGGCGGGCGCCCGGATCACGTTCATCACCGCTGGGGCCGTCGCGGGCGCGATCGCCGCGGCCCGCCCGGACACCGGTGTGGACCTGCTGATCGGCATCGGCGGCACCCCGGAAGGCATCATCACCGCGGCCGCGCTGCGCTGCATGGGGGGCGCGATCCAGGGCCGGCTGTGGCCTCGGGATGACGCCGAGCGTGCCGCAGCGCTGGACGCTGGCCATGATGTGGAGCGGATCCTCACCACTGAGGACCTGGTCCGCGGCGACAACGTGTTCTTCTGCGCGACCGGGATCACCGATGGGGAACTGCTTCGCGGGGTGACTTATCACACCGGCGGATGCCGCACGAACTCTATCGTGATGCGCTCTAAGTCGGGCACCGTGCGGATGATCGACAGCGTGCACCGGCTGACCAAGCTACGGCAGTACGCCACGGTGGACTTCGACCAGTTCCCGCGCTCATGACGCCGGAGTACCGGATTGAGCGCGACACCATGGGTGAGGTGCAGGTGCCTGTGGATGCCCTGTACCGCGCGCAGACGCAGCGCGCCGTGGACAACTTCCCGATCTCCGGACGTGGCCTGGAAAGCTCCCAGATCCGTGCGCTGGGGCTGGTCAAGGCCGCCTGCGCGCGGGTGAACGCCCAGCTCGGGGTGCTCGACCCGACGCTTGCTGGGGCGATCGCGTCAGCCGCCGACGAGGTAGCGGCCGGTGCGCATGACGCACAGTTCCCCGTCGACGTGTTCCAGACC
>JBOHFY010000068.1:0-10116 GCA_050699895.1 Pseudonocardiaceae bacterium | reverse complement strand
GTCCATCCGCCGCAGGTGCGCGATGTGGTCGGTGAGGATCTCCACATCGATCATGCCGATACGGGTATTGCCGGCATCCCGCGCCACGTCGCTGATCACTGGCGCGGTCAACGCGAGCAGCGCCGGTTCAGCGAAGGCCGCGGCGGCGAACGTAACCCCCGGCAGGAGAACCCGTCGCTTCACGTCCTCTCCCGACAATTCGACGACCGTGTGCAGCGTGCTGTCCAGTCTCCCCGCATACTGGAGGGGGCCATCCGCCGGATGACCGTCGATCACCACCGGCAGCACCAGACCACCCTGTGACGACACTTGATCATTGGGCTCGGCGGACCCCACCGCGGCCACCAGGTCACCACCGCGCACCGGTGGCGGCAATCGCACTAGCTCGATCAACCTGTCTCGTGAGATGGACAGCACGCGGGCGATCTTCGGCCAGAGGTACGGCAGCGGCTCGTGGTCTCCCGCCTCCCAGCGCACCACGGTGGACCGATCCACCTTCAGTTCCTCCGCGAACGACTCCTGCGTGTACCCCACCGCTTTGCGAGCATGGACCAGACCCTCCCGTTTCCCCATTGCGGCATGCTCCCACACCGAGGCGAGCCAACTCACCGCATCCGAAGAGCATTCACACAGGTCAACCTGGCCTATGCCTCATCTGTGCGCGGTAATCGCATCAGCTCCGCTCTGGGATCACACCGCCGACCGCTCTTGGCTGACCCCCAGCATATGAGTCCAGAATTCCTACCCAGCTCAGGTGAGGGCGATTCCCTGCAGGCCCTTGGGAGCGGTGAGGGTGACGATCTGGGTGAGAGTGCCGTCGGGGTTGATGCGGAAGCCGTCTACGCCCCCAGGCCCGCCGACTTCGGCGTAGAGGAAGCGCCCATCGTGGGTGGCGACCAGATCGATGGGGGTCACTCTGGTGGGAGTCTGGGTGAACACGGTGGGGGTGCCTGCGGGGTCGATGTGGAATCCGGTGAGGAAGTTGTTGCCGGCGTCGGCGACGTAGAAGTTCCCCGCCGCGCGGATGACCCAGCACATGCCCTGCTGCCCGTCGGGTTGGGCGGCGAGTCGTGTGGTAGTGCCGTGGGATTGGATGTTGTAGGTCGTCAGTGTGCTGGTGAGGACATCGGTCACGACCAGGTGGTCGTTGTCATCGAAGGTGAAACCGAACGGGGAGGGGACGCCCGAGGGGTTGGCCACGAAGATGTCGGAGGGCCGCCCGTCGTCGGCCATGGCGAAGATGTCGATCTGGCTGCCGTTGGCTTTGGTGGTGATGACCAGCTGCCGCCCGTCAGGGGTGAAGCCGATCTGGGCGGGGACATTCAAGAACTGTGTCGGCCCGGTGACGGGGGTGAGCAGGAGCGAGCGGGTGGAGTTCTCGATGGGGTGGAGCTTGCCGTCGGTGATCCGGTATCCGGTGATGGCGCCGGTCTCGTGGGAGTTGAGCACGTAGACCAGGTCGCCGTGGACGGTCACGCTGACCGGGAACGTTCCGCCCGAGGGCAGCACCTGGCGCAAGTACAGGTGGTTGTCCTCGAGCTCGAGCACGGACACGGTGTTGCTGCCGGCGTTGACGGCGATCAGCAGGTGGTGGGGGATGTCATAGACCAGTGAGCCCTGGGAGGTGAGAGGATCACCGTCAATCCCCTCATTGCTGCCGCCGTTCCCGCCGGTGTCGACGGTCTCGGCGAGGGTGAGGGTGCCGTCCGCGGCCCGGTCGTAGGCCAGGATCTGGTTTCCTGCGGGGCTGTTGGTCTGGACGAACACCAGCTGTCTTGTCATGGGGTGTACTCCGAATATCTCGTTGGTGGTAGGTGGTGTCACCCGGTTGGTCGCACATGGGTACTCGCGAGTAAGAGAGGGGAGACCCTCCGTTGATACCCAGATCCTGGGAATTGTGTGGCGGCTGCCGCTGCCCGCGCCCGCCAACGGGCACACCGTGGCGTCAAGTTGGTGGGTGCGCCAGCACGCGCACCGGGTTTTCGTGGTGCCGCAGGGCACTGGGCTAGCCCGCGTCCAGCGCCTCGTCGGGCCGACGTACCAGGCCGAGGTGGGCGAGACGGCGACGCAGCTTGTCATCGACCGTGATCAGCGGTTCGCCAAGGCGTTGCGCTAGCGCGACGTAGAGCATGTCGTAGATCGGGTAATTGTCATACCGGCGGGCCAGTTCCCATGCCCGATGCCGGTCGCGCTCGTCGTCGTGCAGCGAGATCGGCATCGTGGCGACGAAACCGGCCGCGACATCGGCCGCGTGCCCCTCCCACCGCCCTCGGCGTACCCCGGTGAGCAGTGCGTTCAGCACTTCCAGTGGCAGCATTGCCGGGGCGTGCAGGTCCTCGCCCACGTGCGCCCACTGCTCGAAGAGGGCATGAACGGGCTGGGTCTCGTCGGCGTCGGGTGCCACGAACTCAACGACGACAGACGCGTCAACGATCGCCAAGTTCAGCCCGCTCCGCTCGATCCTCAATGACGAGCTGACCAGCGCCACCATGGGACACCACAGTGACGCCAGCGCGCCACGCCTTGACGGCTGTTACCCACTCGCCGAAGCTAAGCGCGGGATTGCGCGGTGCCGGCACGCCGGCGGCGACCGCATCAAGGTCCCCTTTGTGCACCTGGTAGCCAGTGCTGAGCTTGCGGGCGGGCAGCTTGCCTGTCCAGATCCACCGGCGGATCGTCTCCTCCGCGCGTTGAACGCGCTGTGCGGCTTCCCGCACGGTGAGTTCTCGCCCACGATCTGTAGTAGACATGCCTGCACTGTACTACAACATTGCTGGCTGAAGGTTGTAGGACGGGGTGCTGCGGGCCGCCGTTCCTGACAGCCCGTCCCGGGTCGGGTAGATCGGAATCAATCACCTAGGCTGCACCTCATGGCGACGGTCAGTGTGCATCCGATTCAACGTGAGTTCAGTCTTACGGGTGGTAAGCAGAGTTGTCGGCTCTGTGGCGCTGAGGAGCGTTGGACCGCCAACGCGGAGCCTCTGATCCAGGGGCCGGCGCTGCAGCGCACGCTGCACCTGGTGCATCTCGTCAGAGCACACTTGGCGGACGTCCAAGCGACCTTCTCAGCAACGGAACGCAAGAAGGAGACCACGGTTTACGATGACTAAGGAAAACGCCCAGGGATGAGCACGACCGGCCCCTGGACCACTGGTCGCAGGGCACTGACAAGGCCAAGGATCTCGTAGGCACCGAGCACGACGCCGATAACGACGAGTAGCTAACGCTGCGGCGTGGACCCCGGCGGGGTCTTGTCCCGGGTGTGGAGATCGGGTCAGGCGGCGATGTCGGTGCTGATGCGGTGGGCGAGGTCCAGTGCGGTGGAATCGGTGGTGTGCCGGCGGATCTCGGTGCCGAGTGCTGTGAGTTCGCGGGCGGTGAGGCGTGAACTCACCTGGTTGATGGCGGCGAGTACCTGCGCGGTGCCGGCGTTGGCGAGGTCGGTCTCGCCGCAGCGGTACTGGTTGGTGGCCAGCATGATGCGCCCCCCGAGCATGGCGCGGGCGCGGCTCGGGTCACGCAGGGTCAGTGCCTCAGTAATGTCTGTGATGGTGGTCTCGGCGAAGCGCGGGTCGTGCCCGGCGAGCCGGGAGTACGCGTGCGCGCGGCCGGCCGGGAGTTCGGAGTGGTCGGGCAGCATGACGGTGCCGACCCACTCGTCGGGCGACTTCTGGGCCCGGGTGTAGTGCTCTTCGGCCTGGTGCAGCGCGCGCTGCGTCTCGTCGACGTCGCCTAGACCGGCGTGTGCCCATGCCTGTCTGAAAGCCAGGCTGGCGAGCATGCCGGGCGAGGCGGCCTCGCGGGTCGGCAACGTAGCCAGCTGAAGCAGCTGCAATGCCTCCCGGAAGTGCCCGGCCTGCAGGTATAGCCTGCCGAGACAACCCAGCGCACTGGCAGCGAGTACTGGCTCTTCGGCTCGCCGGGCTGACTCCAGGGAGCGCAGGTAGCAGCGCTGCGCCGTGCGCGTCAGGCACAGATCGTCGGATGTCCAGCCGGCCAGGCTCTCCAGCCGGGCCAGCGCCGCCTCCAGCGCCCGCCGCACCTCATCGGACGCGCTGGCCCCCCGCAGCTGCCGCGCCCAGTTCAGGTGGCCGAACACGGCATCCCGGCAGGAACCGCCACCAAAGACCTTGTCCTGCTCCATGAGACTGCGGGTCACCACCTGCACCCGCGCCACGTCCGACGCGCCGATCTGAGCCGGTACCGGGCTCGTGGCGATCGGCGCATCCAGGACATCCCGGTCCGCTGCGGTCAGTCCGGCCCCGACGGTGATCGTCGTCGCCAGTGCGATGGCTTCGCGGCGCTTCACGGCCTGTTCCTCCACGGTCTCGGGGCAGGAGCCCTCTTCGACCGTAGCAGCGGGTGTCGCGATGCTTGTGACATTCTCATCACCTGTCGGCAGAGCTAACAAGTCTATCTCACGGCGCAGGGTTAGCCGCAGTGCCTGTGCAGTGGCCTGGGCTTCGGCCAGTTGCGCCTCCCGGATCCGGACCTCATGAGTCTGCTGCGCCGCCGCCATCGCGTGAAACGTGGTCAGCAGCGCGCCGTCGGCGCCGCAGAGCTCATCGGCGATTGTCCAGAAGCGCTCATCACCGCGGGCGCGCCCTTTCTCGATGTGCGCCACCGTGGTGCGGTCGCGGAAAGCGGCCTTGGCAAGCTGGCCTTGAGTCAGCTTGGCCGCTGTGCGGTAGACAGCGAGCTGTGCACCGAGCTCGCGACGCAACTCAGCAAGATCTTCCGGTTCCCGAGCCATGTCCCCCCACATTCCCACAGTTCTCCCCCGATGAGCGCCCCAGCGTAGCCGCCCGGGTGGCCGAAACGACGTGACAACAGTGTGCCGCCAGTGCCGCACACCCCCATCGGGGCTAACCCCAGCCGAGTTCGTGCAGCCGGTGTTCGGGGATGCCGAAGTGATGTGCCACCTCGTGCACCACGGTCACCACGACCTCCTCCACCAGCTGCCGCTCGTCACCGCAGGCCGCGAGCAGGGCGTCACGGTAGATGGTGATCCGGTCGGGTAGCACCCCGGCGTACTGCGAGGTCCGCTCGGTGAGCGCGATTCCCTCGTAGAGCCCTAACAGGTCAGGATCGTCGAGGTTGCGCGGTTCCACCAGCACCACCACGTTGTCCATCGCCTCGGCAAGTGTGCCCGGAATCAGGTCCAGCGCGTCGGCCACCAGTTCGTCGAACCGGTCGGCGCTCAGCCAGGTGCCCATCAGCGCGGTGGGGTTGCTGGAGCGTCGGCCCGGGTCACCGGCGGCGGCGCCACGGGTGCTGGTCCCGCCTCGCGCGCGGCGGGTGGGGCAGGTTGCTTGCTCACCTGCACGGGACCCTTCACGCTGCCGGTCACCGGGGCGAAACCGGAACGGTCGGGCAAGAACGCGCCGAGCCGGCAGTCCACCCGGGTGCTCCCGGCCTGCCAGCTCTCCCTGCGCAGCGTCTCCCAGAACAGGGTGAGCCCCTTGTTCGCGACGACCGAGGGGCCCCCCGAGAAATCCTTCGCCAGCCGGGTGCATTCGGTGTTCAACACGCGGTCCTGCGCGGCTTCGTCGGGGTATCCCTTGGGGAAAGGGCCGGCGAGGTCGAACATCCCGACGACCTCTACGGCATGGGGGCCGGCGCAATCGACTGGGTCGCCCACCGCTTTGCCGTCGTTTCCCAGGCAGGTGCCGAGCGGATGCGTGTCTGACTGGTCTTGCCCCAGCACGCTGCCCGTGGTGTCGAACAGGGTTCCGGTGTGGCCGGCGGACTGCACCCCGCAGCGCAGCGTCCGGTCCCCGCGTACCCAGCCGGCCTCGCTGGGTTTGATCGCCCCGACGGTGAACCGGCCGAACGGGTCGAAGTGATCGGCCAGCGCCTGGGTGGTGAGCTGGGTGCAGCGCTGTGCCACCAGCTGCCGCCAGTGCGCCGGGTCGGGGAAAGCGGCCTGGGCGCCGAAGTCCTGGAGATCCAGCGTCCCGGTGACCTCGAACAGATGGGGTTGAGCGCAGTTCACCGCTGTGGCGTCGATGGCGTCTGGTTTCTGCCAGGTCAGGCAGGTGTGCACGGGGGCCCGGAGCGACTGCGCGCTCGGTGTGGTGGCCAGGCTGGGCTTGCCGGCGAGCAGGGCCGCCTTCCCGGTCGGCACACCGACCGCGACCAGCGCCGCCAGCGCGCCCAGCACGGCCCCAGCGGCGAGCCGCCGGGTGCGGCGACTGGCGCGGTGCCCGGCGGGGTTCACCAGCGCATCGGGAGGTGCCATCCTCACCATCTTGCTACTTGATCGAGGTAGCCACCAGCTATCCGCGGTCGCTCCGCTGGGTCATCTCGGTGCGTGACCGGGCGTCACCGGGAGGTACCGGCCGCCCGCCGGTTCAGTGTGCGGGCCTTGAGCGCCTCGATAACGATCGGGATGATAGACAGCGCGACGATGCCGATCAGGATCAGCTCCACGTGATTCTTGACGAACGTGATCCGGCCCAGCCAGAAGCCCAGCAGGGTTACGCCGGTGGCCCAGGCGACGCCGCCGATGATCGAATAAGTGAAGTACGCACGGGGATTCATCCGGCCTATGCCGGCAATCGCTGTGATGAAGGTCCGCACGATAGGGACGAAACGGCCCAGCAGGATCGCCCGCGCCCCGTACTTGTCGAAAAAGACGTGCGTCTTGTCCACATGCTCGCGTGTGAACAGCCGGGAATCTGGCCGGTTGAACAGCGCCGGGCCCGCGTAGTAGCCCACGTAGTAGCCGACCACGTTGCCTGCCACGGCGCAGACCGTGAGCAGCAGGCAGACCAGCCAGATCGGGGAGTCGATGTGACCGCCCGCGACGAACAGTCCGGTGGTGAATAGCAGCGCGTCGCCAGGCAGGAAGAATCCGATCAACAATCCGCATTCGGCGAAGATGATCAAGCACAGTCCGGCTAACACGGAGGGGCCGAGCATGCGCAGTAGCTGCGCGGGATCGAGCCACGACGGGCCGAGGGCCAGCGCCACGCTGGCGGGGAAGGGCGTCACGGTGCCACGGTAGCCGGCAGACCCGGCGTGCCGCCGGTACACCCGCCGCCATCAGACCCGCTCACCAGGCGCTGATCACGCCGGCCAGCCCGCCCGCCACGGTTCCGAGCAGCACCGCCAGGATGAGCACAGTCGCGGCGGACAGTCCGGGCTTGGCATGCGCCGGCCCGCGACCGGGCGATACCGCGCGGGCCGATCGGGAGCCGGGCGCAGGCCCCACCGGTGACCCGGCGCCCAGCCCGGAGGCCTGGGCCCGCAACGCGGCGGACAGCTTCCGGTGCACCTCGTCGGTCATTACGCACTCACGAGCTCTCCAGCATTCGCTGGAGAGCATCCAACGCGCGACTGGCGCTGGACTTCACCGTGCCGCGGCTGACGCCGGTGACCGCCGCGATCTCCGCCTCGCTCATCCCCCCGTAGTAGCGCAACACCAGCACCTCACGCTGCCTCGGCGGCAGCTGGCCCAGCGCGACGACCACCGCCTGATGCTCGGTGGTCAGCATCGCCAGCGACTCCGCTGAGCGCGCGTTGGCCTGGTGCGGGGGGACGTAGCCGCGAGCGGTCTTGCGGCGGCGCAGCACCGAGCGGGAGCCGTTGACCACCGCGGTGCGCAGGTAACCCAGCGCGGCCGCCTCGTCGCGCAGTCCCGACCAGTGTCGGTGCAGTCCGGTGAACGCCTCTTGCACGACATCTTCGGCGGTTTGCACCTCATCGACCAGCAGGATCGCCAGCCGCACCAGCCGTGTCCGGTGCTGACGGTATAGATCCTCCAACGTCAGCGGGGCCTCGGCTGGGGCTCCGACAGGAACGTCGCGTGGGGCGTCGAGCACCCGCAGGTGGCGCAGTGTCGTCTCGACCGGGTGCTGCACGGTCACGCGGTCCAGCGAATCGTCGGGGGCCACGCCGGAAACCTACTGCGGCCACCCCCGGCCCATCCGATCGCGTCTGGCTGGACGGGTGAGCCATACTGCGAGTCACCGCGCCAACCTGAGCAGCCAGTACCGAACAACCGACCGGAGGTCACCCACCATGCCCATCGCGACGCCCGAGGTCTACAGCGAGATGCTGGACCGCGCGAAGGCCGGCGAGTTCGCCTACCCGGCGATCAACGTCACCTCATCGGAGACGCTGAACGCCGCGCTGCGCGGGTTCGCCGAGGCCAGTAGCGACGGCATCGTGCAGCTGTCTACGGGTGGGTCGGAGTTCGCCTCTGGCGGCAAGGTCAAGGACATGGTCACCGGCTCAGTGGCGATGGCCGAGTTCGCCCGCGTGGTGGCCGCGAAGTACCCGGTCAATGTCGTGCTGCACACCGACCACTGCCCGGAAAACAAGCTGGACACCTTCGTCCGGCCGCTGATCGCGATTTCTCAGGAGCGGGTGGCCCGTGGGGAGAACCCACTGTTCCAGTCCCATATGTGGGACGGCTCGGCCACCGAGTTGCATCGCAACCTCGCCATCGCCGCCGAGCTGCTGGAATCCTGTGGCAAGGCGAAGATCATCTTAGAGGTGGAGATCGGTGTCGTCGGCGGCGAGGAGGACGGCGTCGCGAACGAGATCAACGAGAAGCTCTACACCACCGCCGAGGACTACGAGCACACCGTCGAGGCCCTGGGCGGTGGCGAGCGGGGTCGTTACCTGCTGGCCGCGACATTCGGCAATGTGCATGGCGTGTACAAGCCAGGCAACGTGCAGCTCCGGCCGGAGATCCTGCAGATGGGGCAGGAGGTCGCCGCCCGCAGGTTGGGCCTGCCCGCTGGTTCCCAGCCGCTGGACCTGGTGTTCCACGGCGGATCCGGCTCCGAGCTGGCGGAGATTCACCAGGCGCTCTCTTACGGGGTGATCAAGATGAATGTCGACACCGACACCCAGTACGCGTTCACTCGCCCGATCGCCGACCACATGTTCACCAACTACGGCGGGGTGCTCAAGGTCGACGGCGAGGTCGGCAATAAAAAGTTCTACGACCCGCGGTCTTATCTCAAGCTGGCTGAGCAGTCGATGGCCGCCCGGGTGGTGCGGGCCTGCGAGGACCTCCGTTGCGCCGGGCGCACGCTGGCCCGTTAGCCCACGCCCAGGATGGAGCGATGACCGTGCACGGCAACCTGCTGGGACCCCACCCGACGCTGCTGCCCGAGCAGCCCGACGCGCAGGCCGCACTCGCCGCCGCGAACGATCCCGCGGCGGCCGCGGCCGCGTACCCCGATTTCTCGGCCGCCTGGGCCGCGCTGGCGTGCCGCGCGCTCGACGAGGGGGACGCCGTCGCCGGCTACGCCTTCGCCCGCACCGGCTACCACCGCGGCCTGGACCACCTCCGGCACGCCGGCTGGAAGGGGCACGGCCCGGTGCCGTGGTCGCATGGCCCCAACCAGGGTTTCCTGGCCGCGCTGGCTGCGTTGGCCCGAGCGGCCGCCGAGATCGGCGAGAAAGCCGAGGCCCGCCGCTGCCGGGAGTTCCTCGACGAATGCGATCCCGCCGCCGCCGGGGCCCTGGGCTTGGGCTGACCCGAGCTCGGCTTGCGGAGGAGACTCGGAACCATCGGCCACGGATCGGAGACAGCAATGACCGTGCAACCCGCACGCCCCCGCCCCTGCTCCCCGCGTCCCGCGAACCATCGACGGCATCGCCGACGCGCTCACCGGCGCCCGCCGTATGGAGTTCTCCCGCGCGGTCGGCCAGACCGAGGCGGGTCCGGACTTGCAGCACGTCATCGCCACCTGGTGGGGCCAGGCTATGGCCGACACCGACCCGGACCGGGACCGGGTCATCGCGGCTGTCCAGGCGGGCACCGTGGTGACCGTCACCATGGCCGAGGTCATCCGGCGCCGACGCGCAGGCGGTTGCGCGATGCCCGTTGAGTGAGGATGGAGGCCTCTGGCCGGTCGAACCCTCCCAGGCCGTGGCCGAGGCCCTGGCTGACCCCACACTCCCGGCCGATCAGTTCTCCACGATCGTCGCCCTCACGGTCGCCATCGCCCAGGACCCCTGGCTGCCTCGCAGCCGCACGGCCGGCCAGGCGCTATTGCCATCCTGATTCCGGCCGCGTACCCCCCGGCCGGGTCCAAGCAGCACTGACGGGTACAGCCGTTCGACACGCTGTAGCCCAGAGATCGTGGTTTGTGT
>JBOHFY010000067.1:0-4156 GCA_050699895.1 Pseudonocardiaceae bacterium | reverse complement strand
CGAACACGCCCGCTGGTGGGATCCGGCAGCTGATGCCGTCAAGCTCGCAATGTGGGTGTTCGAGCCCCACCCCGATATCGAGGAGCCGTTTTGGGACGGCTACCACAGCGCGGGCGGTGCGCTGCAGGATTTCTCCCGGCGCCAGTGGGTGTCTGCGGGCCTGGAGTGGTTGTCCGGGTTGCTGTATTGGAAGCAGGTCGGCGACACTGTCATGTTTATCGACTACCAGCGTCGGCTGGCACAGTGGATGGAGGAGCATCCATGGCTAGGCTGACCCGGTCAGCGCAGTAACGTAGTTGGCGGCGGCGAGAGCGTAGTCGTCCCACTGCCGCTGCGAGGTATCGATGTTCAGTGTGGGCAGTGGCGAGTGGACTGCCCAGTGCCAGAGCCTGCGTTGCGCGGCACGGAAGTACTCGGCGCGAGCCTCGTCATCCTCACCCAGGGCGGCCAGATACCGCGCCCACCCCTCGCCGCGGGTGGCGCGGGTGGAGTGCACGCACTGCTCAAGCACTCGTTCGTCGGGCACAGACAGCAGCACCAACGCGATGTTGAGGGTGGCCAGACGATGCTCGAGTGGTCGGATACGAGCGCGGTCGATCGCGAAGTCGTGTAGCGGGATGTCATAGACGAATCCCTCAGCCACGAGCAGCGGTGTCCAGTGCCTGCGGTGCGTGGTCAGCCCGCCACGGTGGGCTCGGGCAAGGGTGCGCTCGACGAATCCGATTACGTCAGTGCACCAATCCAACACCGCCGCGGCCTGCGCGGCCGGGTCGTGGGCAAGGTGTAGGTGCGCTGTCGTCGTCATCGCCTGGGGTACCGCGAACAAGGTCTCCTGCTGCCGTTGCGCCAGTACAGCGAGCAGCCGCTGGTATGTGCTGGTTTTGCCCGCGCCAGAGATCCCAGCCAAGATCACCCCAGGCATCAGCTCCTGCCACTGGTGAGTTCGGGCAGGTCTACGACCAACTCGGCTAACGTGGCAAGCTCGATGTGGCTGGCCCAGTTGCCACGGTAGATTGGGATCGTGGCGGCTAAGGCCGCGCCAGTGCTTTCCGTCGCCGTCGGCGTCTTGGCAGGCAACGCGGGTAGGCCGAGCCAGTCGGTGGTGAACAAGGCATCTTCGCGGCGCAGCATGGTAGCCAGTACGGCACTGTCGCGCCCGTCGGGCGCGACAGGCACGAGGCCGGCGGGTCGTGCGGGAGCGTGGTCAAGCACGACGATGACGGCGCCGGGTGCTACGGGGGTCGCCGGACCGTTGAGCAGGGCGGCGAGTTCTCCGGTAACAAACTCGTGCTTGCCCTCGTACAGCCCCGGTCCGCGGTGCGCGGTGAACCTATGGGTCACGGCGGCCGCGAGCGCGGAAAGGGTTCGGACGGTGCCGGGCGCGATGCGCCACGCCAAGGGGACCGCGAGCGCGCGCCACCCGCAGGACGCGTCGGGAAGCAGTAGGCATCGGTCGGCGGCGCACAGCGCGGCCCCGTGGCAGCCGGCGAGGGTGAGCGCTACCGTCGTCTTGCCGGAGCCGGGACGGCCGGCCAGGACGATCGCTCGACCGTTAATCACGACAACTGCGGCGTGACCGAGAATTCCGCCGTCTCGTTCGATACTGCGGATCAGCAGTTCCCGCATGATCCGGATCGTGGTGCGCGCCAGCGTCGCCGACTCGGCGGCCAACACCGTCACGGTGACGCCCACCGAGCCATCGGCCTCGATCAGATGTGCTGGTCCCGTATCCGGGATCAGCAGCCGGACATCCGGCTGCGGGGACCACCAGCGGTAGCGCGTCTGTGGGTGCCCCGACGCGCTGCCCAGCGCGGGACGACTAGTCACCTGTTCGACCTGACGGTGCAAGCGCGCAGCGTCGGCAGTGAGCACCAGCCGGACTCTGTCCGTCCGGGCCGAGGTGCCGCGCGCGAAGTAGACGCCGATCTCCTCGGCTACCTCGGTCGGCGCGTCCACGATGAACCCCACCACGTGCCCGTCGAATTCGTGCTCGGACATGATTAACACCGCATCCCGTCCAGCACCACGACCGGAGCCGCGACGGTCGCCTGCGGCAGGCCAAGCGCGCCCTGCCGCCTGTGCTCGGACTGCCACAGTGGCTCGCCCGAGCTGGCCGGTACCGCAACGCGCCGCCGTGGCGGCGCTGGCTGGGTGCACCAGGTGCGATAGGCGCTCGCCGCCCGCGCCGCAAGATCTTTCCAGTCATGATGCTGCTCAACGAAACGGCGGCCCGCACGGCCCAGTTCGGCCAGCCTGCCAGGGACCGCCAACAGCTCGGTGATCCGCTCTGGCCAGGCGGCCAGGTCATCACAGACCACCGCGCCTGGCACCGCGGGAGGCAGGCCAGTCACCGCCTCGCGGGTGGCCAGCACCGGCAGCCCAGCGGCCAGGTAATCCAGCATCGTCATCTTCATCCCGCTTCCCGCCGCCAACGGAGCCACCGCAAGGCTGATCCCACGGAACTCGGCGTTGAACCGGTGCTCTGGGACCGGTCCACGCAGTACCACCTCAGGTGAGCCCAACGCCGGAGCGGGCCCCCGGCCGACGATCCGCGCGCGCACTAGCATGCCGTGGGCGCGCAGCCGCGCCACCATCGCGATCAGTGCGGTAACCGCCTCCGCATTCGGCTGATAGTGCAGGTTGCCCACGAAGAGCAGTCGATGCGCCTCGGCATCCGGACCCCACTCAGTGCGGGTGGCGATCTCGACACCGTTAGGCAGCACTAGCAGCCGCTCAGACGGGACACCGTAGCCTCGCATTGTGGTTGCATCGGCTTCGGTGAGTGCGATGACGTAGTCAGCCGTCGCTACCGCCGCTGCTTGCCACGCGCCGCGCCGCGCCACCAACGGCGTTGGTTCCCCCAGCGACGCCGACAGTGCCATCTCGTCGTCGTGCGCCTCGTAGACCAGCCGCGCACTCACCTCGTCGGCTAGCGCTCGGGTCGCCACCGCCAGTTCCGTATCTGTCACCACCACCAGATCTGGCGCAAATCCCGCTACCACTGAGGCAAGTCGCCGCGCTGGGTCGTAGAACACCTCTGGATGAACCAACCACCCGCCGCCCGCCACTGGCAGCTCCGCTGGCCCGACACCACGGTCGCACACCACCCAGGCCACCTCAACCCCACTCCGGTGCAGCGCATCGGCCAGAAAGACCATCCGGGCGGGCGTGCCCGCGATCGAACACCCGCGCCAGAAATTCGGAGTGTCCAATAACATCAACAGCCGCACGCAACCGTCACGCCCCATGAAGGTCATGATGGCAAGCGTTACTGGTAGACATGCCACTACACGTCAAATAGCGCTCGCATGGAGTAGCGCCATTGTCCGGTAACCAGCTGAAGCAACAGTCGACGAGCCCTGATTCCGTCAGTGGACCGCAGCCTGCGGTGGTTCGTCGAGGATGAGCTCGAGCAGTTCGACATCGGCCTCACGTGACATGGTGCACCGCTGTTCCCGTTCGGGGGTAAGGACGGCGATGGTTCCTGTAAGCGCGCGACCGCAGATGTGTTTTGCCGGCCGCCGGCCTTAAGGAGCCGGAGCAGCCACAAGCACAGTGCTTCGGCTCACCCGGCGGCCGACCGGGGGATCAGAGGGGCCGCTCGCGGTACTTGGCCGCCACGCGCACGCAGTCCGCGCAGTAGCGCACACAGTCCGCGCAACCAGGGCAGACCTCATAGTCGGGCACCGGGGTCGACTCGGTCACTTCCGCACCGCACAACGCGCCGTGAACCCGCGATCCCACCCGGTAGGACGGCTGGGTGAGCGTGTCGTCAGCCTCCAGCAGATGCAGCGCGGGGACCGACCGGCCACAGCGCGGCATCGGCACGACGCCCGGTGCGGGGGTCTGCTCAGTGCGGGCCGGCGCGCTCACCGGACACTCAACTCCACGGCCCGGCGGGCGCAGTCTGGGCAGATCAGTGTCTCGACGTCGCACCCGCAACCTTCGGGGCAGTCCCATGGCGGCAGGCGCTTCGCGGTCAGTTCCGCCCCGCACAGCGCCAGGTAGCACCGGCACCGGTGCTGCTCGGCCAGCGCCGTGTCGGCCATCAGCAGATGCACACTGCCCGGCTCCAAGTACTCAGTGCCCGGGGAATCGAGCACCGTGTCACCGTCTCTTGTCACGTTTACTCGGCTCCCCACTGCCTGATGCACAC